>JAYTBL010000908.1:0-15465 GCA_043736975.1 Polyangiaceae bacterium | reverse complement strand
AACGGCGGGTAGCCGAGCCGCGCCGCGATCTGGTTCCGGAACGACTCTTCGTCCGGACAGCGGCCCGCCGCGCCGCTGTTCGCGACGTAGGTGAGCTGGGCGGTCGCGAGATCGTCATCCGCGAACGCGGGCGACGCAACGAACCCCACGCCGAGCCCCGCAGACACCGCGAGAGCACGAAAGAGGAGCGTGCTCGGGCCGCGCGACATGCAAGCGTTCTACCATGCGAGGCGGCCTCTCCAGGGCGCGACGCTTGTTCCTCCGCTCCTCTGCACCCGTGCTGTGCGCGGTGGTGTTCCTCTCCTTGCAGAACCGGTACCCACCTTCCACGCATCGTGCATCGAGATCGGGCGCGCGCGCGATCACCCGGCGTGCAAGAAGCCGACGGATCGTGGACAATCAGCGCCCCATGGATGAGGCAACGATCGAGGCGCTGGCCCCGAGCCCCGACGTCTTCGCCGCCGGCGTGCTCCTCTTCCTGAATGGCGCCATCACCGTGCAGCTTCGCACGGACGACGCCACCCTGATCTTCGGCGCGTGCGCCGGGAGCGGCGCGCTGCCCTACGAGGTGTCGGCTGATCTGCGAGCTGCGGTGCCGGTGCTGCGCTGCTCGTGTCCGAGCCGGAAGCGCCCGTGCAAGCACGCGCTGGCGCTGCTCGTGGCGCACGCCCGCCAGCACTCGGTATTCGTCGTCGCCGAGGTGCCTCGCGATCTCGTCGAGAAGCTGGCCAAGGACGACGCGAAGGCCGCCGCCACCCAGCCTGCCTCCCGGGCAAAGAAGAGGAAGGCGCCCAACAAGGAGGCTCAGGCCAAGAAGGCCCAGGCCCAGCTCGAGGGGCTCGAGATAGCCAGCCGCGTGCTGAACGACCTCGCGATGTCGGGCCTCGGCGCGGTCGACGAGGATCGCATCGTCGCGCTGCGCGTTCGCGCCACCGAGATCGCCGACTTCCATCTGCCCGGCGTGGCGCTCTGCCTTCGTCGCCTCGCGCTCGTGGTCGAGGATGCAGAGGTCGATCTCGCCGCGAAGGGAGCGATCGGAGCGCGGCGCCTCGCCCAGCTCTGGGCGATGATCAAGAAGGGTCGCGTGCTCCTCGCGTCGAAGCTCGAGGAAGGCGCCGCGACCGGGAACGAGGCCGACGCGCTGGTCGACGAGCTGCTCGGCAAGGTCTGGCAGCTCGAGGAGCTCCGTGAGCGCGGCTATGTGCGCACGAACTTGACGCTCGTGGAGCTCGCCTATGCGCGGGTGGATGACCCGGCGCGTGACGAGCGGATCGAGACCAGCTTTCTGGCCGACGTGGAGAGCGGAGAGATCCTGCGCGACGTCAGCTATACCCCTGCGCGTCGGGTCGGGAAGGAGCCGCCGAAGGTGTCGTTTGCGGGCGCCATCGAGGTCGGCGAGGCAGGCATCTATCCCGGGTTCGTGAATCGACGCATCCGCTGGGACGACGACGGGTTGGTCGCGAGATCGCTCACCGTGGCGGAGCGCGAGGCGCTGATCGGCCGCGCGTCGAGCGTCGCCGACGCGTGCGCGAAGCTGCAGGACCAGCTGAAGAACCTGCTCGCGCCCGAGGATGCCGTCTTCTTGCTGCAGGTGGCGAAGGTGGGCCGCGTGCGCGAGGAGGGCGTCATGGAAGATGCTGCCGGCGCGCGCCTTCCGTTTGCGAACGCCCCGTCGTCGTCGGTGGCCGCCTTCCGGGCGCTGGAGCTCTCGGGGTGGCCCGCCGGAGGCCGCGCGTTGCTGGCGCGGCTCGCGGTCGACGAGGCACGCGGCGGGATCGTGGCCCACCCCATGACGGTGCTCGGCCCCCACGGCGCCGTGCGCCTCAGCGTCTGACGTTCGCACGGGACCAGCAGGAGCTTCATGGCGATCACGGTTCTCGACGAGCTCGCGGCGGACATCGATCGACTCGTGCTGGCCGGCGCGCTTGCCGCGCGCGGCGACGACGCGCTCCTCCAGCACCAGCAAGCGCTCGAGGTGCTGGGCGCGCGCGTGCCCGCGCTCGCGAAGACCGCCCGGATCATCGAGACCATGCGGACCGCTCCGCTGGAAGCCGCGGGGGCCGCGCTGCTCCAGCTCGATGCGGCGGTGCAGCAGCTCCGCGCCGCGCAGCTGGCGCCTCGCGAATGCGCTGGTGAGCTCACCGAGCTTCCGGTGGGCGCCGCCGCCGCGGACGATCGCGCGGCCCCCGTTCGGCTCCTCTACGCCTTGCTCGATGCGATGGCCTCCAGGAAGAAGCCACCCGAGTCTCTCGAGGCCGCGTTTCGCGATCCGGCGCTCGCGGCGGATTCGCGGCTGTGGAGCAGCCTGGTCGAGGCGCTCTCGCATACCTACCTGCGCGCGCAGGCGGCGCTGCTCGTCGGCGCCATCGGGCCGGCGATCCTTCCTGTCCTCGCGGCTGGTTTCAAGAAGAAGGGAGGCGCCGCGGATGGCGCGCGGCTGCGTGCGATGGCTGCGATCCTGCGGACCGAGGGCGCCGCCCTCTATCGCGACTGCCTGCGCACGGGCTCGAAGGAGGTGCGCGAGGCGGCCTTCGAGTGCTGCGCCGAGCACCTCCCTGCGCTCGCCGAGGAGGTCGCGATCGCGGCCTACGAAGAGGCAGCGACCGACAAGGGTCGGATGGAGACGGTGCGAGAGCTCGTTCTCGTAGGCAACGGCGCGACGCTCGCGCGGGTGATGGCCGTCGGCGCTCGCTTTCCCACCGTGGCCGGCAGCACGATCGAGCGGCTGCTTCGCGATGCGAGCCTCGACGCGCTGCTGGGCGTCGCGCGCGCGCAGCTCGCCGCCACTGGTGAGACGCCGAGCTTCGCGTCCAGCCCGGAGCTGATCTGGGCGCTCACGAGGCGCCACGTCATGGGCGGGCGGTCGCCAGCCATCGACTACCTCAACGAGCTGCTCCGCCATCCTGCACCGACGGTGAAGGTGGAGGCGGCACGCGCGCTGCTCGCGCACTCGAACCACGCGGTGACCTTGCTCGCTGACGTCGGAATGAAGGATACGCAGCTGTACGAGCAAGGGGTGGCCGCGGCGTTCGCGATCAGCGAGAGCGTCGCGTTTGCCGCGATTCAGCCCTTCTTTCCAGCTGCGGGGTCAGCGGCGGAGGAGATCGATCCACGCTTTCTCCTCGCGGTGAGCAAGCTCTCGCGCCAGTCGGACCGCCGGTTCTTCGAGCCGCTCGTCGCGCTCCTGAGGCCGCACCTCAAGCTCGCGATGCAGGGCCTCGAGAGCCTCGGCGATCCGCGAACCATCCCGCTGATGATGGACCTGGCCTCGGGCTCCTGGGGCGACGAGGTGCGCTATGCCATCCATCTTCTCGGCAAGCTGCGCGCGAAGGAGGCGGGGCTCGTGATGGCGAAGTGGCTCGAGGATCGGACGACCCACGACTGGATGCACGTCATCACCACGGCGCTCGCCGAGGCGGGCGCCGTGTCCGCCATACCGACGCTGGCGCGGCTCATCGCGGACCCGACGATCGGCACCAACAAGCGTCGCTACCTCGAGCACACGCTCCAGCAGCTGCAGGCCAAGGAGAGACCATGAGCGACGCCGATGACGAGGTGCTGCGCCGCCCCGCGGAGGAGCAGTATGCCCACGAGCTGGCCGCTCTGGCCGCCGCCGATACTCATGAAAAGCCGACCGGGTGGCGCCTGTCACCACGCGCCGTCGCCACGTACATCCTGGGCGGTAAGGCCGGCGAGCTCGCGATCACCGCGAAGTACGTCGGCAACCGGCGGCTCGTCGAGGTCGCCATCGCGACCCTCGCCACGGACCGCGCGCTGCTGCTCATCGGAGAGCCGGGCACCGCCAAGTCGTGGCTCTCCGAGCACCTCTCCGCCGCGGTCTCGGGCGACAGCCAGTGCCTCGTCCAGGGCACCGCGGGCACGACCGACGAGCAGCTTCGCTACAGCTGGAACTACGCGCTGCTCCTCGCCGAAGGGCCGACCACGAAGGCGCTCGTCCCAAGCCCGGTCTTTCGCGCCATGGCGGCCGGGAAGATCGTGCGCATCGAGGAGGTGAGCCGCTGTCCCGCCGAAGTGCAAGACGCACTGATCTCCACGCTCTCCGAGAAGTCGCTCACCATCGCGGAGCTGGGCACGCAGATCCACGCGAAGCGCGGCTTCAACATCATCGCCACCGCAAACACGCGCGATCGCGGCGTCAACGAGATGTCCGCCGCCATGAAGCGGCGCTTCAACATCGTGGTCCTTCCCATCCCCGACGACCTGGAGACCGAGGTGCGGATCGTCCAGAAGCGCGTGGCCGAGATCGGCACCGCCTTGCGCATCCCGGCCCAGCCGCCTGCCGATCAGCTCGTCCACAAGGTGGTGCAGATCTTCCACGAGCTGCGACGCGGGCAGACCCTTGATGGCCAGCAGAAGCTGAAGTCTCCTTCCGGCGTGCTGTCGACGGCGGAGGCCATCGCGCTGCTCGGCGGGAGCATGTCGCTCGCCGCGCACTTCGGCGACGGATGCGTCAACGAAGCCGACGTCGCCGCGGGTCTGCGCGCCGCTGTCGTTCGCGACGACGACAAGGACGAGCAGGTGTGGACGGAGTATCTCGAGAACATCCTCAAGAAGCGCGGCGCCGAGTGGAAGGACCTCTTCGGCGCGTGCAAGAAGCTCTGGTGAGCCTGCTCGTTCCCAACGTCGTCGGCATTCGCCATCTGTCACCGGCGGGCGCCACCCACCTGAAGACCGTTCTCGATCGCGTGCGCCCCACGTGCGTGCTGGTGGAGGCGCCGTCCGGGATCGAGCCGGAGATGCGCCACCTGGTTCATCCGGAGACCACGCCGCCAGTCGCGATCCTCGCGTTCACGAAGTCGAAGCCGATCCGCACCCTCGTCTACCCGCTCGCCTCGTACTCGCCGGAGTGGGTGGCGTGCCGGTGGGCGCTCGGCGAGCACGCCGAGCTCGCCTTCATCGATCTGCCCGCGCCGACGTTCCTCGCGCTGCAGGACGCAGAGGCTGCCGAGACGAGTGCGCCGGCTGCCGGAGACGGCGACCGCCGCGACGTCCTCACCCGTGTTGCCGAGGCGGCCGGCGCGCCGGACATGGAGACCTGGTGGGAGCGAGCGTTCGAGCACACGACGGACTCCGCGTCGTACGTTCGGGCTGCCTTCGCGCTCGGCGAGGGGATGCGCGAGCTCCGACAGGACACGCCCGCAGAGATCGCCCGCAACGAGCTTCGAGAGTCGTTCATGCGCCGCCAGATCCGCGCGGCCATCGGGCGCGGCCATGCGCCGGAGAAGTGCGTCGTCGTGTGCGGCGCCTACCACGCGCCAGTGCTCACCGAGGACGCTCCCGCCATGAGCGATCGGGAGATGGCCGCGTTGCCCGCGCTGGACACGGTCACGACGTTGATGCCATACAGCCATCAGCGCCTGCACGCCCGCAGCGGCTACGGCGCAGGCAATCACGCACCGCTCTACTACCAGATGCTGTTCGAGGAGCTCGCCGCCGGCCATCCCGAGCGTCTCGCGGCGAGGTACCTTGCCCAGGTTGCTCGTCGGGCGAGGAGCAGCGGGCTGCCGCGCTCGTCGGCGCAGATCATCGACGCGGTGCGCCTCGCCGGTGCGCTCGCCGCGTCGTCGGACAGTCCAGCCATCGCGCTGTGCGATCTGCGCGACGCGGCCGTGACCTGCCTGGGCGGCGGTGAGCGAGCGCCGCTCGCCGAGGCGCTCGACGACGTCGAGACCGGTCACGCGATCGGGACGCTGCCCAAGGGCGTCTCGCGCACCGCGCTGCAGGACGACTTCCGCGACCAGGTGCACGCGCTGAAGCTAGACACGTACCTGCGCGCCACCGACACGGAGCTCGAGCTCGATCTCCGGGAGAACCGCTACGCGAAAGGAGAGCGCGCAGCGTTCCTCGATCGTGATCGCTCGATCTTCTTCCATCGCCTTCGCGGCTGCGATCTGCCGCTGGCGATCGCCAAGGAGGCTCCGCGCGCCACGGGCACGAGCTGGAAGGAGCGCTGGGTCCTGCGTTGGTCGCCCGAGCTCGAGGTCCGCCTCGCCGAGCTCTCGCTGCTGGGCGACTCGATCGGCGACGTCGTGAGCCTGTTGCTCTCGGAGCGGCTGGCGGCCTGCGAGGACGCTGGCTCCGCCGCGGAGGTCCTGGCGCTCGCCGCGACGTGCCGCCTCGCCGACGCTCTCGAGGACGCACGCCTGCGCGTCCAGGCGGCGGCCGTGGAGGACGACTCGCTGCCTTCGCTCGCCTCGGCGACCGCGAGCCTGCTCGCCGTGACGCGGTTCGGCGGAGTTCGCGCGGTGGACCCGGTGCCGCTCTGGCCGCTGGTCGAGCAGATCTTCCTCCGTGCGTCGCTCCTCGTGCCACGCGCCGTCGTGTGCAACGACGCCGCGCGCCCTGCGATGGCGAAGGCTCTCCTCACGCTCGCGAAGGCCGCCGTCGAGGAGCCGTCGCATCTCGCCGTCGAGCACCTCGAAGCGTCACTGCTCGTCGTTGCGCTGTCCGACGTGGGAAATTCCCATCTGGCCGGGATCGCCTCGAGCGTGCTCCTCGAGCGGATGCGGCTCACGGATGACGAGCTCGCGCGATCGATCGGCCGGCGCCTCTCGCCCGGCGAGGACGTCGATCTCGCGGCCGGCTTCTTCGAGGGGCTGACCTCCTACAATCGCATGGGCCTCTTCTCCCGCCCGGTGGTGTGGGCCACGCTCTCGCGGTTCGTCGATGCGCTCGACGGTCCGGACTATCTACGGGCCCTGGTTCCGCTGCGCCGCGCGTTCGCGAGCTTCGAGCCGGGCGAGGTGCGCCGCGTGGTGTCCGCGCTCGCTGGCGTCTGGGACAAGCACGAGGGAAGGCCGCTGGCCGCCGCCGTGGAGAACGGCTTGAGCGTCGAGGAGGCGGCAGCCCTCAACGCGCAGCTGGAAGATCTCGATCTGGATCTCTGATGACGAGCGCACCCCCTCCGAACCCCGCGACCGTCGCTGCCGATCTCGTCGAGACCCTCGACCGATCGGCGAAGTGGCGGCTCATCCTGGGCAAGACCGCGCAGTCCTCGCTCGGGGCGCTCGGCCCGGGGGGAGGGGCGGCGCTCGCCGGGCCGCTCCTCGAGCTCGATGCCGCGCTCGACGTGATCTACGAGAACCAGCGCGGGGAGGACGGCGCGCCGGGCGCCGCGCGCTCGGCCGGGCTCGGCACGTCGGCGCCGAAGCTGGCGCGGTGGCTCGGTGACATCCGGAAGTACTTTCCGCGCGAGGTCGTCGCCGTGATCCAGGCAGACGCGATCGAGCGGCGCGGCCTGAAGCAGCTGCTCTTCGAGCCGGAGACGCTCGGCCAGATCACGCCGAGCGTGGAGCTCGCGGCGATCATCCTGTCGCTGAAGGGGCTGATCCCGGAGCAGACGAAGGAGACGGCGCGGAGGGTGGTTCGCGCCGTGGCCGACGAGATCGTGCGGCGGCTGAAGAGCAGCATCGAGAAGGCCGTTCGCGGCGCGCTCGACCGGTCTCGCAGCTCACCGATCGCGCGTCTCGCGAACCTCGATATCCGTCGAACGATTCGCCACAACCTGCGCAACTACGACCAGGGGCGCAAGGCCATGGTCGTGGACAGGTTGTTCTTCCACGCGCGCAAGCATCAGACCTTCGAGTGGACGGTCATCGTCTGCCTCGATCAGTCGGGTTCGATGGCTCCTTCGCTGGTGTACGGCGCCGTCACGGCGTCGATCCTCGCGAGCCTCCGCGCGATCAAGACGCACCTCGTCGTCTTCGATACCGAGGTGGTCGACCTCACCGAGGTCTGCGAGGACCCGGTCGACGTGCTCTTCGGCGTCCAGCTGGGAGGCGGCACCGACATCAATCGCGCCGTCGGCTACTGCCAGGAGCTGGTCACGACGCCGGGCAAGACGCTCCTCCTGCTCATCACCGACCTGTACGAAGGCGGCGATGCGGCGAGCCTGACGCAGCGGCTCGAGCACCTCGTGGGAAGCGGCGTCCGCGCGGTCTGCCTGCTCGCGCTGGCGGACGACGGGGCGCCCGAGTTCGACCACGCCCTGGCGCGCAAGGTTCGCAGCATCGGCGTTCCCACCTTCGCGTGCACGCCGACGATCCTCCCCGAGCTCCTCGAGGCTGCGCTGAAGGGCGACAACCTCCAGCGGTTCGACACGCCGCGATGATGGGCGCGCGTCCGGAATGATGGCAGTGAGCGTCAGAGCGCGAGCAGCACGCGCGCGCGGGCGCCGCGATCGACGGTCTCGTGCGCCTCGGCGATGCGCTCGAGCGGGAGCTCCTCGCCTGCTGGCGGGCCGTCCCAGCCCTGCGCAAGCAGCGCGTTCAGCGCGGTCGCGGCCTCGCGCTTCGCGGTGAGCGGGACCTCGTCGGAGCCGCACAGATAGATCGATGCGTCCTTGAACAGGAGCGGCCAGAACGGGATCTTTGGCTGCTCCGCGTCCGTCGCGTAGGAGGCGAGCGTGCCGCCCACCGCGAGCAGCCTGGTGTCGACCTCGACGTTCGCCGCAAATGCGACCTCGACGATGCGCTCCACCCCACGGCCTTCGGTGGCCGCGAGGACCTCGACCACCAGCTCGTCGCCGCGCGTGGTGAGCACGTGGCTCGCGCCCGCGGCGCGCACCGCCTCGACCTGCGCAGCATCACGCACCGTCGCGATCACCTCGGCGCCGCCGGCCACCGCGAGGCGCACCGCGAGCGCGCCGACCGCGCCCGCGCCGCCCTGGACGAGGACGCGCCGCCCGCGCACCGGATCGCCGTGGAAGACCAGCCGATGCGCCGTGATGCCCGGGATCCCGAGGCACGCGCCAGCGGCGAAGCTCGCCCGCTCCGGTAGCGCCACCGCGAGCGCCTCCGGCACCACGACGTACTCCGCAGCAGTTCCGAACGCGCGGTACGACTGCGCGCCGAAGCACCAGACCCGCGCGCCCACGGTGAGCTGTACGCCCGCGCCCACCTCGTCGACGGTGCCCGCGCCGTCGGAGTGCGGAATGATCCGCGGATACGCCGGCACGGTGTATCCGAGCCACGGCGCGCGCTTCTTCACGTCGCCAGGGTTGATCCCCGAGCGCGCGATGCGGATGCGCACCTCGCCGGGACCCGCGTGCGGATCGGGTATCTCGCCGACGCGGAGGACCTCGGCGGCAGGACCACGTGACTCGTACCAGGCAGCGCGCATCGCCCCACCGTAGCGCGCCAGGTCAGGGGGACGGTGATGGTGTGCGAGACCGAAGCGCTCGAGCGTCCCTTGGCGTCCACGAGGTAGAACGTGACCGCATGTGCTCCGCTGGGCGCTCCAGGAATCACGAGCTCGACCTTCTGCCCGGTGACCTTGGTCGGCGCGTTGGGGATGGTGATCGCGTTATCGGCGCTCGTCTCCACGAAGAGGAAGTGCAGCGCGGAGATACCCGAGTCGTCGTCGTGGGCCGAGAGCGTGAGCACGACGCCGGGCCCGGTCTGTCCCTGCAAGGTCATCGGGGTGGTGGTGGCCGGCACGTCGAGGCTGTCGATGACCGGGCCTCCGTCAGCGCTCCCGCTGCTGCTCGCGCAGGCGCCGAGAACGAGTGCCGGTCGCCGGTTCCAGTGCGAGCGCAATTTCGCATAAGACGCCTTCGGTCAACCCAGCACGAGCAGCGCTTGGCCAACCGAACCCGCTAAGTTTTCCTTTTCGCCATCGCGTGGGCGGGTGGCAAGGACGACTGAACCTCCCGACGCTTCGTGCCACCCGCTCAGCGGCGCGCGAGGAACGTCTCGACACGCTCCGCGGTGCGGGCGCGGAATGCGTCGTCCACGGGCGGGCAGTGCTTGCACCGCGCGAGCAGCTCGGTCTCGGCGCGCGGGAAGAGCTCCTTCACGCGCGCGAGCAGCGCGGTGCCGGGGAAGCTCACGTCCTCGTCGGCGCCGAGCACCAGCACCGGTCCCTGGTAGCCCGCCACGTCCTCCGGCTTCACGAGCGGTGGGATGCGCATGTCCAGGCGGTAGCTGCGAACGGCGTCGCCGAAGTACGTGGTCCAGCGCGCGTCGTCCGAGGTGAAGAGCCCGGCCACGAGGCGCTCGAGGCGCTTCGGCGACGGCGCGAGTCGGTACGTGAGCATGGGCCAGCCGACCTTCGTGAAGCCGCTCCACGCCGAGCCTGTCACCACGCCCGCCGGAACGAGCAGCACCAGTGCGTCGATCAGCGCCGGGGCCACCTTCGCCAGCTTGAGCGCGACGAACCCGCCCCAGCTCACGCCGAACACGGTGGTCTTTGCGAGCGAGAGGCCCGCACAGACCGCCGCTAGCCAGGTCCCGTACGAATCGTCCGCGACGTCGAGCCGGCGGTCATCGCTCATCACCGATTGCCCGAGCACGTCCACCGCGTAGACGCGGCGACGCTCCACCAGCGAGCCCAGCTCCGGCAGGACATGCGCCGAGGTCGCGAGCGCGCCATGGAGCACCACGAGCGGCGGTGCGTCTGCCGGGCCCGCCACCAGCACGTGCGTCTTGCCGTGGGGCGTCTCGACCAGGCGCGCCACGGTCGGCACCGCGATGGCCTCGCGGAAGGTCTCGAACCAGCCGGCCATGCGGGCCCTGGCGGCGTCGTCGACGAACATCGGCTTCATCGTGGTCCGGTTCCCTTTCTGAGGTGCTCATCGACGAGGCGCTCGAAGAGGCCCAGCGGATCGCCATGCCCTCCCTGGAGCCACGCGAGCAGCGCGAAGTAGTAGAAGGAGAAGAAGGCCGCCGCGAGCAGCGCGCTGTCGGTCCGAGCGTCGATCTCGCCGCGCGCGCGCGCGCGATCGGCGAGCACCGCGACGTGGCGGTGGACGTCGGCGATCTGCGCGGCGAAGCGCGCGGCCCACGGCGGGTCGGCGAAGAGCGACTCGCGGAGCAGCGCGCGCGAGAGGACGGGCCGCTGCGCGTAGTAGTCGAAGAACGCCTTCGCGATGCGCACCAGCTCGCGGCGCAGCGCGCGCCTGCCCTTCGCGTCGCGCGCCTCCGTCCACGTGTGCTCGAGATCGTCGAAGAGCGCGGCGTGGAGGAGCTCACGCTTGTCGGGGAAGTGAAGGAGCACCGTGCCCGTGGCCACGCCCGCCTCCTTCGCGACGCCCCGGATGCTGGTCCGCTCGAAGCCGACGGTCTCGAGCTGCGCCTTCGCCGCCTCGAGCACCTTCGCCCGCGTGGCCTCCTTGCCCTGCTTCCGCGAGCCAGCCTTGCCACCATCCCGTTCAATGAACGCGTTCACTGAACCTGTACTAGCACGCTTCGACCCGTTGTCCTGCGGAACCGCGCTTAGTACGCTGCGGCGTCCCATGGACCCCGTCACCGCCCTCGAGGCCGCGCTCGCGCAGCATCTGGGGGTCATCCAGCGCGCGGCCTACGGGGCACCTCCGGGTGGCGGCCCCGCCTGGGACGCGAGGCTCCGTCACTACGGCGTGCCCGCGCTCGATCCGCAGGAGCGTGCCACGATCGTCTCCTGCATGCACATGCAGCGCGGCGCGGTGCCAGCCGAGGTGCGCGTCGTCTTCGCCGGCCTCCATGCGTGGCTGCAGCGCGAGCTCGAGCCGCTGCGCGCGAGCTTCAGCGGCAGCCCGCACCTCGCGACCCTCCAGCAGCGCGCCGCGAGCCTCGTCGATCACGAGATCGCCGGCTACGAACGCGCGGTCGGCATCGTGCCCTCGCAGCCGGTGGCAGGCCCCGTGTCGGGCCCCGCCGCGCCCGCCGCGCCGAGCCTCGCCTCGATCTTCGCGAACGCCCAGTCGACCTCCAAGGAGGTGCCGTGGGCGAACATGAGGCACAAGAACGTGATCAACCTGAGCTGCGTGCACTGCGGCGGACCGCAGGAGCAGCCGCAGGACTTCATGTGCAAGTACTGCCGGCGACCGATCGCCGGCGCGATCAAACCAACGGCGTGAGGGGCGGAAGAGAGAACACATGAATCCGGCGCAGCAGCAGATCGTCGCGCAGTGGAACCAGCACCTCCAGCAGACCCGAGGTCAGCTCCAGGGGCTGCTCCAGCAAGCGGGAGGGGGCTGCGAGCAGCTCATTGCCCAGAACCCCGTCGACCCATTCCCCTCAACAACGCGCTCGGCGCGATCGAGCACCAGGTCAAGGACCTCCGCAGCGCCGTCGACAATGCGTTCTCGCAGTACTACGACCGCGTCTGCGAGCAGGGACCCGGAGAGCCCGCGCACGGCGCCATGAAGCGCGCGATGCGCGGCTTCCTGCGCTGGACGGAGGAGACGTGGCAGCGCTTCGACTCGCACGTCCATCTCCAGCAGTACCGCGGGATGTGGCCGCACGTGCAGCAGGCGATGCAGAAGCCGACCGCGTGCAACCGCTGCGGCGGCCCGGTGCAGCGCGCGACGCCGCACAAAGCGAGTCGATCACCTGCCCCGCGTGCCACACCGTGAACCAGGTGCTGCCCGAGTCGGTGGTCGCGCAGTACTTCGGCGGCATGCCCCACTACTTCGCGCAGAGCGGCGTCATCGATCGCTGGGTCGCGCTCGAGAAGTTCAAGGACGACTGGGAGGACTACCGCGACGCGGAGTGGGCCGCCGATCGCGAGCGCCCCGACCAGCCGCTCCACCGCCTCCAGCAGCGCGAGCAGCTCGAGAAGGAGTACTGGACCGCCTACGCCGAGGCCCGCGTGAAGAACGAGGGCGGCACGCCGGACGACGTGCGCACGCTCGTCGACGCGCGCATCAAGCAGTCCTTCTACGAGGCCATGAACATGAACGACGTGTGGCGGAACGCCCACGGCCTCCAGGGCGTCGCGGAGCAGGCCCAGGTCCCCGCGCACCTCCAGAACGTCGACGAGTGGGGCCCGCTGAACCCGCACACGAACCCCATCGCGCTCGAGGACAACTGGGTCCACGAGCAGCTGCTCAACGAGGCGGTCCGCGAGCCGGAGCGCCATGCGTCGCTCCTCGTGACGCTCGGCTATCGCGACGCCATGCAGCGCGCGATGGTCCACGGCACGTTCCGCCGGCACTACGAGGGGTACCTCATGTCGGCCGAGGGCCAGGGCCTCGTGCAGAAGGCGGCCATGCGCGCCATGAACGAGCGCATGAAGTACGCGGTCGCGGCCGGCGCGGCCGGCGGCATCCTCGATCCCATCGAGGGCGTCTCGATCGCGGTCTACGGCAACCTCCAGGTGAAGCAGGCGAGCGCGAGCGTCGACGAGTTCAGCGCGCTCCTCGCGCAGCACCAGATGGACCGACCGAAGTGGGATCGCGTCGCGAAGGGCTGGCTCGACCGCATGACGCGCGACACCACCGGCGCCGTCGCCACCGAGTACTCGAAGGCCTTCATGAGCGGCAACCAGGGCGCGCACGCGGGCATGGGCGCGGCGGCCGCCGACAACATGGCGTCCGGGCAGATGGGCCTCCAGGGGCCGAGCGCCGCCGAGTCGGTCACGTTCGAGAGGTACTGCGAGATCGCCGGCGCGATGCAGGCGTGGTCGAAGCAGGGCAAGGACATCAGCGCCGGACTGCACAAGTACTTCCAGATGACGGCGATGGATTACTCGAGCGTCAGCACGTACTGGTCGCAGAAGATGATGGCCGATCTCTCGATGTTCGATCGCCAGACGCAGATCGCGAATCACTACGAAGCGCAGTACGCCACCATGGCGTGATCGCCCTGCGGGCCGCGGGCTACTTGCTGCCCTTCGACCTCGGCTTCGCGTTCGCGTTCGCGGGGGCGGGGGCGGGCGTGCTCTTCGCGGGCGGCGGCGCATCGTCCTCCATCTGGCTGTAGATCAACCCGCCCGCCGCGAGGCCACCGAGCACCACGACGCCGATTACGATGCCGATGATCAGCCCGACGTTCGACCGTGGCGCCGCCGGGGCATGCTGGAGGTTCGGATGGGCCCACGTCGGGACGCCCGGCGGCGGCCCGGGCATCGGCATGCCATGGGGTGGCGGCGCAAACGACGCCGCGTGATCGTCGTCGTCGTCGTCGTGGTCGTCGTCGTCGTCCTCGCTGCGGCCGCGCAGCAGCTTCTGCCGCCCCGGCGAGAGGCCCTCGAGCAGGACCCAGAACGGATCCATCTTCGGCGCCTGGCCCTTGCGCTGGTTGCGCGCGAGCTTGCCGGGCACGCGCGCGGTGATGCTGCAGAACGCGCATTTCACGATGTCGCCGTCGCCCGCGGCGAGCGCCGCGCCGCACTGCGGACAGCCCGGCGCCTCGACGCCGCCCGCGCCGCGCGTGGTCCGCGCGATCGGCTGATCGGTCCGCTGCTCGCCGCAGATGATCCCGCGTAGCGTCCGGCACGCCGCCGCGCTGTTCGCAGGGAGCGCGTACGTCGCTGCGTCGTTGCAGCGCGGGCAGCGCGTGCGCGTGGTGCCGGCCGGATCGGCCGTGACCTCGAGCGGCACGCGGCACGTCTTGCACAGCGGATGACCCGGGCTCGCGGTGGTGCGCAGCGAGTACGTTCGCTGGCCGCTACCGTCCATGATGAACGTGTTCTGGCTCTTCGTCGAGGACGTGTACTCGGCGCCGATCTTCGCGTGCTGGCTCTTGCCGCCGATGGGGCGTCCCGGCACCGGGTTCTGGCCCTCGGGCGCCGGGCCTGCGAGATCCGCGACGTCGTGCGCGTGGCCGAGCGCGTCGGTCCACTGCACGGCGTCGAACGCCTGCGTCAGGCCGCAGCCCCAGCACTCGACCTGCCCCTCGAGCTCGATGGTGCCGAGCGGCGAGCGGATGCCGCACGCCTTGCACGTGAAGTCGGCGCCGTGGATGCACGCGAAGAGGAGCGGGCCGAGCCGGCCGGGCGCGACCGCTCCCTGCCCGAACGGCGTGCTGCAGACGCTACACGCGGTGCGCGACAGCGGCGCGATGATCCCGCAGCCGGGGCAGATCCGCATGCCGGGCTGCTGCTGCGGAGGCTGCGGAGGCGGAGGCGGGTAGTGCGGTTGGTACGGCTGCACGCTGGGCCGATGCTACCGCACGCCTCGTCAGTTGCCCCGCGCGCCGATCGATTTCGGGAGCGGTACGGCCGCTGCGCTCCGGTCGTTCGAGAGCACCGCCACGATGGTCAGGGCGCCGTCGTTGACGATGCCATGCACGATCCCGTGCCGGTACTCCTTCGCGTAGAACGGCGCGGTCTCGAAGCACACGCTGATCACGCGATCGACGCCCAGCACCTGCGCGAAGTCGCGCGGCTGCTCGATGGGCGCGCACGGCTTGCCCTCGGCGAGGTTTGCGGCCGCCGCCAGGACCATCTGGGGGAGGACCTGCGTCTCCGTCGCCCCGAGCTTGGGGCGCCAGAACGCGAAGAGGATCTCGCGGTCGCCGTCGGGCGAGCGGCCCGACCACTGAAAGCGCGTCTCCCTGGGGTCGATGGGCGTCCAGGTGAAGCCCTCGGCGAGCATCCTCAGGCCGAACGGCTTCGCCTGCCTCGCGAGCGCCTCGGGCACCGGCACCACCCCGGTCGCCGGTTCCAGTGCGAGCGCAATTTCGCATAAGACGCCTTCGGTCAACCCAGCACGAGCGGCGCTTGGCCAACCGAACCCGCTAA
>JAYTBL010000907.1:0-7122 GCA_043736975.1 Polyangiaceae bacterium | reverse complement strand
AGCTCGCGTAGCCGCTGCGTGCGGGGTAGAGCTCGCGGAAGACGAGGTGGAGGGAGTCGAACGAGCCGTCGCCGCGCGCGGCCTCCTCGGCGCTGTCGATGGCGCGAGCCTTCGTCTTGCGGAGCTCCCCCTCGTCGAAGCGCGGCTCGCGGACCACCTGCGAGAGGAGCGAGAGGCCCTCGCCCACCTGATCCTTGGTGAGCGGCATCGCCAGCACCGTGGCATCGGCGTCAGTGGTGATGGCGAGGCTCGCGCCGAGCGTCTCGATGCGCCGCACGAGATCGCTGCTCGAGAGCGCGCGCGTGCCGCCCTCCTTCAAGAGCTCCGCGGTCAGGGTGGCGACCGCGGGCGACGGGCCGTCCGCGCTGCCCACCCGGACGAGGAGGCGCGCCTGCACGATGGGCAGCGCGCGCGACGGTACGACGGCGACCGTCAGGCCGTTGGGCAGCGCGAATCGGAAGGCGCGCGGGAACGGCGACTCCTTGCTCGCGCCCGATGGAGGCGCGCTCTGCCGCGCGCCGCTGGGCGCGCCTCGTCGCCCGGGTTGGCTGCCGTCCGCCACCGGAATGTCGACCTTGTTCGGGCCCGACGTTGCCACCTGGATCGCACACCCACCGAGCACGAGCGCCGTGAGCACGAGGTGCTTCGTCAACTCTTCTCCCCGGGCTTCACTTCCACGGTGCTGCGGCGCGCGGTGGTGAGGTACTTCGTGACGGCGCGCCGCACGTCGTCTTTCGTCACCGCGAGGTACTTTTCGAGCTCGCCGTTCACGGCCGAGGCGTCGCCGCGGTGCAGCTCGAGCTCGGCGAGGCGGCTCGCGCGGGCGCGGTTCGACTGCAGCCCGAAGAGGAACTGCGCGCGGATGCGGTTCTTCAGCTTGCGCATCTCCTCGTCGGTCGGCCCGCTCCGCGCGAGGTCGGCGAGCTGGGCGTCGACGAGCTTCATCACCTGATCGACGCGCGCGCCGCTCGCGAGCTTCACGTCGAGCTCGAAGACGTCGGGGCCGCGCTGGCCGTTCACCCGCGCGCCGGCCTCGATGGCGACGCTGCGCTCGCGCACCAGGATGCGGTGGAGGCGTGAGCTCTCGCCATCGCCGAGGACCATCGCTGCGAGCTCCAGCGCGTAGTGCTCGGGCTCGGCGGTGGCGGGGATCCGCCAGCCGGCCAGCACCGCGGGGAGCGTGGCACGCGGGTCCTCGAGCGTCGCGCTGCGCGGCGCGCTCTGCTCGTCGATCGCGGGCGGCGCGTAGCGCGGCAGGTTCGGCTGCGCTCGCGCATCGCCGAAGTGGCGCTTCACGAGGGTGAGGCACTCCGCCTCCTCGAAGTCACCGGCGATGCTGATGACCGCGTTGTTGGGGGCGTAGTAGGCGTCGTGGAACGAGCGCACCCACTCGAGCTGCGCCGCGTCGAGATCACGCATGCTGCCGATCGCGGGGTGCTCGTACGGCCAGTAGCCCTGGAAGACGAGCTCCGCGAGGCGCAGCCAGGCGGGCGCGTACGCGGTTCCCTCGATGCGCTGCCGGTACTCCTCCTTGACCACCGCGCGCTGGTTCTCGAAGCTCGCCTTCGAGACGTCGAGCGACTTCATGCGGTCGGCCTCGAGCCACAGACCGAGCGCGAGCTCGCTCGCGGGGAGGAGATCGAAGTACGTCGTGTGGTCGGCGGAGGTCATGCCGTCGAGCACGCCGCCATGGGAAGAGACGAGCCGCGCGTGCTCGCCGCGCGCCACGTTGCGCGAGCCCTGGAACATCATGTGCTCGAAGAGATGGGCGAAGCCGGCGCGCCCACGCTCCTCGTTGCGTGCGCCGACGTCATAGACGATGTCGATGGCGACGGTGGGCGTCGCATGATCGACGAGCATCACCACCCGCAGGCCGTTGTCGAGCCTGGCGCGCTTCACGTCGAGGTGGAGCGTCGGCGGATCCGGCGCCGCGTGCGCCGCTGCGCTCGCCGTCAGCAGCGCCACCAGCACGAGAAGAGCGGCCGCGCGCATCGCGGTCAGCCGGCCCCGAGTCGACGGTGGAGCGAGATATCGAGCTGGCTCCGTACCATGCGCATGATGCTCTCGCACTCGTCGCTGGAGATGCGCGCATTCAGCATGAACGCGCGGCGCGTGCGCATGAGGAGCTTTTCGCGTGCGCTCTGCACCCAACGCGCCGCCGTCGCCCGGTGCACCTGGTAGAGCGCGCCCAGCTCGTCGATGCCGAGCCCGTCGACGATCTGCTGCTTGAGCAGCGTGCGCTCGCGGGCGTGGAGCGACTCGAGCGCCTCCTGGAAGGCGACCTTGAACGACGCGCGGTAGGCCGCCTTCATGTACGCGAGCTCGGGATCGTCCTCGTGTGCGCGTGCCTCGAGGAGCGCGTCGTCGGTCGGGGTCTCGCGGCTCTCCTTGCGGAGGAGCTTGAGCGCGGCGCGCATCGCCGTGACCCGGAGCCAGGCGCGCAGATCGCCCGAGCCGCGGTACTCGAGGATGCGCGGCGCAGTGCCGGCGCCGGGGTCGCCGACGAACAGGACGCCGCGCAGGCCTTGCTTCACCTCGCCGATGCGGTCCGCAGAGAGGCCCATCTTGCCGAGGGCAGCATCCACGTCCGGGAAGTAGCGCTGCTCTACCTTGGCGAGGACGCGCCCGTCGCCGGTGCCGCAAGCGCACGCGGCCCACAGGTCGGGCGCGCGGGCGAGGTCGAGGTCGGGCGCCGCGACGCGCCCACCGAGGAACGCGGCGAAGCGTTCGGGGTCGACGGTCAGGTCCGCCCAGGCCTCACGCGCCCGCCCGATCGCCGCGGCGATGGCCTCTTCGAGGTCGGGCCGCGCGCCCGGCAGAACCACGTCGGACGGCGGCAGACGTGCCTGGGCTGCCAGAAAGGCGGCCGATAGGGGTCGCGCGGTGCCCACGTTCTCACTATACCTCCCCCCGCTGGGCTCGGGCCAAGGGCGACATGGACTGCCTCGACGAAGAGACGATCTTGGGGTTCTGCCGCGGCGGCTTGCCGGAGAGCCTCCGCGCGCGCGCCGAGCAGCATATCAGCACCTGCGACGAGTGTCGCCAGCTCGTCTCGGCGGTGGCGCGGTCGTCGTTCGCCGAGCCGGGCGTGAAGGATCGCACCGAGCGTGACTCCGAGCGCAACGCCGCCGAGCCGGGGCCGCTGCTCCGCGCACGCCTCGATCCCGCGATGGCCGCGACCACGCCGGTCGGCGCCTCGGGGCACGGGGCGCCCGTCTCGCCGGTACAGCCGGGCGAGGTCCTCGCCGGCAAGTTCAAGGTGGAGCGCGTGCTCGGGGCCGGCGGCATGGGGATCGTGGTCGCGGCGCGGCACACGCAGCTCGATCAGCGCGTGGCGCTGAAGTTCCTGCTGCCCGTCGCGTGCGAGGTCCCCGGCGCGGTCGCGCGCTTTCTCCGCGAGGGCAAGGCGGCGGCGCGCATCACGAGCGAGCACGTCGCGCGCGTGATGGATACCGGCGTGCTCGCCGGCGGCGCCCCCTACCTCGTCATGGAGTACCTCGAGGGGATGGACCTCGGCGCGCTGGTCGTGCAGCGCGGGCGCATCCACGTGGACGACGCGATCGAGTACGTGCTCCAGGCCTGCGAGGCCATCGTCGAGGCGCACGAGCTGGGCGTCGTACATCGCGATCTCAAGCCCGCGAACCTCTTTCTCGCGCACCGCGCCGACGGCTCCCCGCTGGTGAAGGTGCTCGACTTCGGCATCTCCAAGGTGGCGGGCTCCGGGTCGCGCTCGCAGCTGACCAGCGCGTCGGTCCTCATGGGATCGCCGCGCTATATGTCCCCCGAGCAGATGATGAGCGCGAAGGACGTCGACGCGCGCACCGACGTCTGGGCGCTCGGCGTCATTCTCTACGAGCTCGTGACCGGCAAGGCCGTCTGGCACGCGGACACGATGCAGGGGCTGTGCGCCCTCATCGCGTCTGCGCCCGCGCCGCGGCTGCGCGAGTCGGTGCCGGGGGCGCCGCAGGTGCTCGATGATGTCATCGCGCGGTGCCTCACCAAGGCGGTCGACGATCGGATCGCGAGCGTCGCGGATCTGGCAGAGGCGCTCTCGCCGATCGCACCCGCGTCGGCGCGCACGTCGATCGAGCGCATCCTGCGCGTCGGACGGAAGGAGCGGACCGGACCGCGGAGCGTTGCGCGGGCGCCGGCGGCAGCGGCGGCGTCGACGTTGCTCGCGCCGGCAAGCGCGCAGACTGGCGACGGGGCGGTCGCGGCGGTCGCGAGCGGGGGCGAGGCGCACGGCGGCGGGCGGCTCGGCATGGTGCTGGGGACGGCGGTGGCGGTGTTGCTGGTGGTGGGGATCGTGGTGAACGCCGGCCTCGCGCGGCGGGCGGGTAACGGGGCGGCGGGGGAGGCGAGCGTGAACCTGAGCCCGGGCGCGAGCGCGAGCGCTAGCCCGAGCAGCGACGCGAGCCCGAGCAGCGGCGCGAGCCCGAGCAGCGGCGCGAGCGACGCGAGCGACGCAGCGAGCGTGGCGACGATGGTCGCGCCGAGCGTGGGGGGCGGGCCGGTCGTCATCAAGAGGCCGACGCGCCCCGCGGTGATCGCGCCGTTGCCTTCGAGCACCGCGCCGGCGCCTGCCGGCACGAATCGCGCGCTCACCGACCGGAAATAGCTTCCGCCGAACCTGTTCGGTGCTCTAGAACAATCGCGCGGCGATGTCGTCGGTGAACAGCCACGCGGCGTGCGGGATGGTGAGGACGTCACCGGCGCGGACCAGGCGCTTGCGGTCGACCAGGCGGTCGATCGCGCGCAGGCGCTCTGGAGTCCACGGATCGAGGTCGAGGTCGCGGCCCGCGCGCGACAGGTCGAGGCCCTCCGCGAGGCGCAGCCCGAGCATGATCCGCTCGCGCAGGAGCGCGGTGCGATCGAGCTCCTCGGCGAACATGCTCACGCCGTCGCCCTCGCCCAGCACGTCGTCCTTCATGTCCCTGGTCGCCGCCACGTAGCGGCTCGGATCGAGCTGGTTCCGCCAGCGCAGTCCCGAGCGCGTCGCGGTCGGGACGTTGTCGCGGGCGAAGCCGAAGGCGGCGCAGCCCAGCCCCACGTACTCGTCGCCGCGCCAGTAGGCGAGGTTGTGGCGTGCCTCCTCGCCCGGCGCGGCGTAGTTCGAGATCTCGTAGTGACGGAGACCGCGCGCCTCGAGCGCCTCCTCGATCGCGAGGAACGCGTCGGCGACCACGCCCTCGTCGGCCATCGGCAGGAGCCCGCGCTTTCGACGCTCGCCAAACTGCGTGCCGGGCTCGATCGTGAGCTGGTAGCAGGAGAGGTGACGAAGGCCGGTGGCGGCCAGGGCCTCGGCCTGCGCGCGGGCGTCCTCGGTGCTCTGATCGGGCAGCCCAAAAATGAGATCGGTCGAGATGCGACCGATGCCCGAGCCGAGCGCGGCCGCGACGGCGCGCCGCGCGCCTTCCGGGTCGTGGAGTCGCCCGAGGAACTTCAGCTGCTCGGCGCGGAGCGACTGGGTGCCGATCGAGAGGCGATTGACGCCGACGTCACGCAGCGCCGCCGCGCGCTCGGCATCGAGCGAGGTCGGGTTGCACTCGACGCTGATCTCGAGCTCCGGTCGCACCGGAAAGAGCTCGCGCAGGCGACCGAGCACGCGCCCGAGCTCGCGCGGCTCCCACAGGCTCGGCGTCCCGCCGCCGAAGAAGACGCTGCCGAGCTCGAGGACGCGTCCGCGCGCCGCGAGCTGGCGGGCGCGGCCCTCGGCCTCGCGGATCACCGCGTCGGCGTAGCCGGTGTGGTCGATGTCCTCTCGCTCCGACGCGTAGCTGACGAAGTCACAGTACGGGCACTTCGCCAGGCACCAGGGAAAGTGGATGTAGATCGACGCCAAGGCGGGCGACCATAGCGCGCGCCGCCCGGGAGCGGGAGCGGCCGTTCATTTGACAAGCATTGGTAACGGATCGGACGCGCCGCCGGCCGCGAGCGCGACGCTGGTGGTGCGCACGAGGCGGCGCGAGCCGTAGTAGGCCCCCGCGAACGCGCAGAGACCGATCGCCAGCACGGCTGCCGCGATGACGAGGCCGCGGCGCGACCGGGGCGGCGCGGGCGCGTACCGCGCGGGCTCGACGCTCGCCGGACGGGTCGGCGCCGCTGCTACGCGGGCCGGCGGTGCCGCAGGCGCCAGGGCGCACGATCATCGGCACCGTGGCATGCGCGCGCTTCGTCGGCGCCGCCGGAGCGGGCGCGTGGGCGGCGAGCAACGTCCTGGCGACCGGCGCGACCCGAGGCAGGTCCTCCGGCGCGTCGCGCGACTGGAGCGTCCGCCAGAGCGGTAGGCCCGGTGTACGCTCGGGTGCGGGCTCGTCGACTCGGTCGACACCGCCGCGCTCGTGGGCGGCGCGCTCGCGGTCGGGATCTCCGCCGTCACCGTGCGCAGGAGCTCGGACGGCGCGGCGACGCTCCCGAAGCGCACCGTGTCGGCGCCCCCCATCACCGAGGGCCGCTCGTCGAGCGTGGTGACCTCGCTCAGGGTCCCGCCCGCCTTCTCGGTCTCGGCGGTCCGGTCGAGATCCTCGAGCCCGCGCACAGTGCGCCCGGCCAGCGCATCCTCGAGCGCGAGCGTCCGCGCGATCACGCGCGCGACCGACGCCGTCACGTCCTTGGCCACCTCGTGGAGCGGCGCAGGCAGGTTGGGGCCCGCGAGCACCCCGCCCGGATGCGCGCCGGCGACGAGCTCGTACGCGGTGAGCCCATACGCATACTGATCGGTGCGCGTGTCGACCTCGTGCCCGGCGAGCTGCTCGGGCGCCATGTAGCGCGGCGTCCCCAGGACCTGGCCCTTCTGCGTGCGGAAGCTCACCGGCGCGATGGGCTTGGCGAGCCCGAAATCGAGCACCTTGACGATCCCGTCGTCGGAGATCATGACGTTCGACGGCTTCACGTCGCGGTGGATGACGCCCGCCTTGTGGGCGGCCGAGGGCGCGCGCGCCACGTCGACGAGCCAGGCGAGCTTTCGCGCCGCCGGCACGCGGTCGTCCCCCACGTAGGCCAGCAGCGGCACGCCGGTGACGAGCACCATCACGATGTAGAAGATGCCCTCCGCCTCGCCGACGTCGTGGATGGCGACGGTGTTCGGGTGGGTGAGCCCAGCCGCGGAGCGGGCCTCGCGGA
>JAYTBL010000906.1:0-2851 GCA_043736975.1 Polyangiaceae bacterium | reverse complement strand
GCCTCGAAACGGTAGCACTGGCTTCGCTGACACCGGTGCCGTCAGCAACAGCCCCTCCCTTTCATTGTCGGCTGCTGTCGTGTCACTGGGGCGCTCGTACGCGAAGCGGGCGCGACGAGCGGCGGTGGGGAAGTGGGCAAGCCGCGCGCACGACAGCCTCGGACGATCGACAACGTCTCCGCGCGGCTTGTCCACTTCTCCACCGACGCGACCCTGTCCACAGGCCAGTGCGATCGACGCCTCCGCTCTTGCCCCGGGCGAACGGACGGTTGGCGTCCATCTTCGACGCCGCGGAAGGGCCGGAAAAACGCCGCGGTTTGCCTTGGCTATGGCCGGGCGTGAGGACGGGTCGCGACGAGTGAATTGACGAGGCGGATGACGGCTCGTCGATCTTTCTCAGGCAGGGCCATGATCTGCTGAAACTTCTTCCAGAGCCGTCTGAGCTCGGGATCCTGCCGAGGCGTGGCAGCTCGTTGCGCTTTGATGCCGAGCAGGTCGTCGATACTGACCTTGAGAGCAGAGGCGAGCTTCACGAGGACGTCGGTCGGCGGGTAGTCGGCGATGGTTTCGTAGTGGGAGATGTTTCGCTGGGTCGAGTCGATGAGCGTGGCGAGATCGGTCTGGGTGAGCCCCTTTTCCATCCGTAGCTGCATCAGCCTTCGACCGAATGCAGAGCTGGGGGTGACCTTGCGCGGCATGTCAGCCGGGAGTGTACGGCCGGATCTCGCGAGCCCGCTTTCTGCGCCACGGTGTACATACACTAAATGTCTATACACACGGACGGTGAGCGGGTACAGAAAAAGTGCGTCGGAACGACGTGCGGCTCTTGACAGGGATCGGAGCCCAGAAGGAACGGTATGGCGCGGATCGTGGACGCGGAGATCGAGCGGCTAAAGAAGGAGATCTCGGTGGAGCGCCTCGCCGCGGCGAAGGGGGTGAAGCTGAAGGCGCACGGCAAGGATTTGCTGGGGCTGTGCCCCTTCCACGACGATCGCGAGCCGAGCTTGGTGATCACGCCCGAGAAGAACCTTTGGCACTGCCTCGGCGCGTGCCAGTCGGGCGGTAGCGTGATCGACTGGGTGATGCGCGCGGAGGGCGTGAGCTTCCGGAAGGCAGTGGAGCTTCTGCGGACGGACAGCCCTTCCTTGGAGGTCTCTTTCTCCACCGAGCGATACGGGCGTCAAGGTGGCCCGGTGCCGAAGAAGTCGTCGGCGCCGAAGCTCGCGCCGGTGATCGAGCAGAGCGCCGAGGACGGCGTGCTGATGCAGCAGGTGGTGAATTACTACCACGCGACATTGAAGGAGAGCCCGGAGGCGCTCCGGTATCTCGAGCGTCGCGGCCTGCAGAGCGGGGAGCTCGTCGAGCGCTTCCAGCTCGGGTTTTCGAACCGCACGCTCGCGTATCGATTGCCTCCGAAGGGGCGTCAGACGGGGGCGGAGCTTCGCGGACGCCTGCAAGCGCTCGGCGTGCTGCGCGAGAGCGGTCACGAGCACATGAACGGCTCGCTGGTCGTGCCGATCTTCGACGAGACGGGTCGCGTCACGGAGATGTACGGGCGGAAGATCACGCCTGGTCTTCGTCCTGGGACGCCGCTGCACATGTACCTTCCGGGCCCTCATCGCGGGGTGTGGAACGCGGAGGCGCTCGGGTCGAGCGCGACGATCATCCTTTGCGAGGCGCTGATCGACGCGATGACGTTTTGGTGCGCGGGCTTTCGGAACGTGACGTCGAGCTACGGCGTGGAGGGCTTCACGGCGGATCATCTCGCCGCCTTCAAGAAGCATGGGACGGAACGCGTGCTCGTGGCCTACGACCGCGACGAGGCCGGTGATCGCGCCGCGGAGAGTCTCGCCGCGACGCTGATGGCTTCCGGTATCGAGTGCTTTCGCGTGCAGTTTCCGAAGGGGATGGACGCGAACGAGTACGCGCGGAAGATGACGCCGGCGCCGAAGGCGCTGGACGTGGTGCTTCGCAGCGCACAGTGGCTCGGCAAGGGCGCGCCGAAGTCGTCGCCGGTGATCGCGGCGTCCGCGGCGATATCGGCAGCGCCGAGCCTCGCGCCGGCCGCCACGTCGTCCATGAACGATGACGCGAACGACGCGCCGTCGTCCGCGAACGAAGCGAGCGAGTCGCACGTCGACGTGCCCGGCGCGCCGTCGGTCACGATCGACGCAGCGGCGATCGACGAGAGCGAGGTGGCGGTGGTGGTGGTGGGCGAGCGGACGACGATCCTCGCGGACGCGGACGGCGTGGTGCTGGCCGAGATCGCGAACGCGGAGATCACGCCGACTCGCCGCGCCGAGCTCGCCGCCCTCGCCAGTCCGGCCCTCGCCGAGCCCGCCGGCGTCATCGCCGACGCGGCGGCGAGCCCCGTGGTAACTCCTTCTTTAGCCGCTGATCTCGAGGGCGCTCGGCCGTCGCCGCGCGAGGCGGCCCCGGGGGCGGCTGTGCGCGGCGACGTCGAGGCGACGGACGACGAAGTGACGGTACGCATCGGTGATCGACGGTGGCGCGTGCGTGGCCTGTCGAAAAACACGCGGCTGGAGGCGATGAAGGTGAACGTGCTTGTGTCGCGCGAGGGCGGGGGCTTCCACGTGGACGCCCTCGAGCTGTACTCGTCGCGTCAGCGCGCCGCGTACATCGCGATGGCGGCGACGGAGCTGGGTCTCGAGGAGCGTGTGATCAAGAAGGATCTGGGCGAGCTTCTCTTGAAGCTGGAGGAGCTGCACGAGAAGAAGCTGGCGTCGCCGAAAGAGGACGCGAAGCGGCCGAAGCTCAGCGACGACGAGGAGCGCGCGGCGCTCGCGCTCTTGCGTGATCCCAAGCTTCTCGATCGGATCCTCGAAGACTT
>JAYTBL010000905.1:0-2854 GCA_043736975.1 Polyangiaceae bacterium | reverse complement strand
CCAGCGGAGCAAGGCCTCGAGCTCGCGCGAGTCGAAGCGATCGAGCGCCCGCTCGAGGACGCTGCGGGCCTCGGTGGTCTGCCCGGCGCGCGCCAGGGCATGGACGTACGAGGCGACGATCTCCGAGTTATCGGCCTTCTTGCCGTAGGCGGCGCGCAGCCAGGGCAGCGCGCGCTGCGGGGAGCCCAGCGCGACGTCGAGCAGGTGCCCGAGGTTGTGCGCGTACCAGGGGTTGGCCGGCGCGCAGGCGATGGCCTGCTGGTAGGCCGTCGCCGCGTAGCGGAAGTTGCCGAGCAAGGTCTGGCAAAACGCGAGGACCGCCCACGCGCGATCGTCATCGGCGCGGTGTGCAAGCGCGCGGCGTGCATAGATCGCAGCGCGCCAAGGATGCCGCTCCACGAGCAGCTCCGCGAGCTGGCGGTGCGCGAAGACCCCGTCGTCGCTCGCGGCGGGCGCGAGGCGCGCGAGGCGGGCGAGGCGCGGCAGCACGTCGGCAGGGTCGAACGCTCGCCGGAGCGAGCGCTCGATCTCCTGACGGAGCGCGGCACAGGTTTGGGTCTCGGCCCCCGGTTCCATTGGTGGAGAGTAGGGTGTAGCGAGCGCTCTCGCACTGCGCAACGAATCGTTGTTGCGCCGTCGATTTGGGTTGCGCGACTGGAATCACGCTTGGATTCTCGAGCGATCCGCTCAGTACCAGTCGGCGCCGAGACCGAGGGTGATGAACGTTACCGTGCCGCCCTCGCCGAAGGTGGGGTGCACGTCGAGACCGAGAGAGAAGCCGACGCGGCGGCCCGTCTTCGTGTTCGGTTTGCCGCCGAGATGGAGCGCGGCGCGCCCGTGCAAACCGAAATAGAAGCTGGAGTACGCGCTCCCGTTGGTGCTGACCGACGTGGTCGTGACCGAGCCGCCGGCGCTGCCGCCTGTCAGCTTGTCGAGCGAAGGGCCGGCCGCGATCTCGAAGATGTCGACCGGCGTGAGCGAGAACATCGGCGTGAACTGGAAGCCGCCGATCGCGCTCAGCGACGCGTCGGTCCCGGCGCTGTTGCTGTAGCCGCCGAAGAAGACGAACGGCGAGACCTGACCGTAGACCGCCATCAGGTGATCGATCTGGTAGCCGAGCCGGAAGGTCGCACCGACCGTCCCGCCGCGCAGACGGTTGCCGGTGCCGAGCCCGGCGTTGAGGTTGAAGCCCACGCGGATGCGTCCCTCGTCCCCCTGCTCAGGCGGCTCGCCCTCCTTGTACGGAGCGGGCGCCGGGGCCGGGAGCGGTGCGACGGCGGGCGGCGGAGGCGCGACGGGCGGCCCCTGCGCGGGCGGCGTCGTTCCCCAGCCCGGGGGCGGCTGGTTCGGCGTTCCGGAGCCCGGGGGCGGCTGGTTCGGGGTCTGGGCACTGGCGGCAGAAGCTGCGAAGAGAGCCAGCGCGCCGAGCGCGAAAGAAACACAATAAGTCGAGCGCATATTAAGCACCTCGCGAACAGCGTATTGAAGCCGCGGGCCGTGCGTCGAACAAATCTCGTGGATGCTCAGCGAAACGCGATGATTCGCTGCTGCGCGAGCTCGGAGAGGATTCGCAACGCGTCGAGCTCGGGCATCCCGCTGACGTCGAGGATCATCTCGAGGCTCGACACGCCGTCGACCAGCGAGAGCACGAAGCCGGCGCGGTGATCGATGGTCAACCAGCGTAGCTGATCGCGCGCCACCATCACGATGGGCACGCGATCGAGCGGGCCCACGCGTGTCAGGTACATCTGGCGGAGCACGACGCGGCACTGCTCGGCGCAGGCCCGGGCCGCCTCGTCCCGCGGGTCGATGGCCTGGAGCTTCTCGGCGACCTCGAGCGCGCCCGTGTAGTCACCGAGCGCGACGCGGTCGTTCATCTCCTGGAGCGTCGGAGGCACCGGCGCGCTCGACGGGCTCTCGCCGCGCGCCATCTGATCGATCAGCTCCTGCTGGAGGGGCGGCGGCGGGCTGGTCGCCAGCTCCTCCCACTCGCGATCGACGGCGCCGACGGCGTCGCTGCTCGGCTTCCGCGGGGGCAGGTTCGAGGGGATGCGCGCGTTGGCGAGCGAGAGCAGGCCCGTGGGCGTGGGGCGCCCCCGAACGCCCGGCGTGGCCCGCCCGAGCCCGCGCGGCGGGGTCTTGTGCGAGTGCGGGCGCGAGTTCGGGCCGTGGCTGGCCGCGGTCGCGGACGCGTGGACGGCAGGCGTACCGGCGAGCGGCGACGGCTTGCCGCCGAGCACCTCCTGGGCGAACGCCACGGGATCGAACGGGGGAGCGACCGTGGGCCGCTCCTCCTCCTGCTCGTCTTCCTCGTCGCCGCCCTGAGCCCCCGCCTCGGGATTCGACTTGTCCTCCGGGTCCATCGTCACCGGTGCTGGTACCTCGAGGGTTACGGGGAGCGGGAAGCCGTCACGTCTTCGCGACGACTCCCTTGAACATGCGATGGGTCCGCGTGAGACCCTCAATCTGCTCCTTGACGGCCGCGGCGTCCTTGCGCTCGATCGCGGTGCGCGCCTTGTCGACGATGGCCTTGGCCTTCTCGATGGCGTCGCGCCCGAAGTCGCTCGAGGCGACGATCTGCTGGACCTGTGGGAAGAGCTTCTCGATCTCGCCGATCAGCTTCTCCGCCTCCTGCTTGGCGGCCTCGAACTCCTCGGACGAGCGACGGTCGACGAGGTCGTCCTTCGCGTTGTCCATCATCGACTTGATTTCCTCCTTGGTCAGGCCGCTGGTCGCGGTGACCTGGATCGACTGCTCGAGGCCGGTCTCGAGGTCCTTCGCGCGGACGGAGACGATACCGTCGGCGTTGATCTCGAACGTCACCTCGATCTCGACCTGGCCCTTGGGGGCGCGG
>JAYTBL010000904.1:0-7159 GCA_043736975.1 Polyangiaceae bacterium | reverse complement strand
CCTCACCACCCATGAACGCCGGGAGCCCCCGGGCCGTTCGAACCGCGGAGATGGTTCTGAGCTTGCGCCGCATCGTGCTCATCGACCCGGACACGGAGACCCGTGAAGTGTATGCCTCACGCCTCCGCTCCCATGATTTCGCGGTCGACGAGGCCAAGGACGCCGTCAGCGGCGCCGAGATGGCGCTCGCCGCGCCGCCCGCCGCGGTGATCAGCGACCTGTGGATGCCTGGGGTATCGGGTGTGCAGCTGTGCCGGCTGCTCAAGGCCGAGCCCGGCACTACCGACGTGCCGGTGATCCTGCGCGCCGAGCAGGAGGACCCATACAGCCGCTTCTGGGCCACGCGCGCCGGCGCCTCGTCGCTGGTCTCCAAAGAACGCATGGGCGACCTGATGAGGGCGCTCGCGATGGCCACCGCCACGCCCCCCGCGGACAACGCGTTCTTCTTCCAGATGAGCGGCGGCACGGACGTGCGGGACCGCATCGCGCAGCACCTCGATCGCGCGCTGTTCGACTCCGTCATCGCCGCCGAGGTCCGCTCGCTGGCCAGCGCGTGCTCGTTCGATCGACTCTTCGACTCGCTCTCGCAGCTCCTCGCGCAGCTCGTGGCCTATCGCTGGATGGCGCTCACCACGAAGTCCGGCGACCTCGGCGTCCACTCCCATCGTCGCAGCGCTGATCAGTCCGAGGCCGAGGTCCGCGCGGCGCTGGGCATCTCCGAGCGCATCAGCGCGCGCCGCATCCTCGACGCCGACGCCGCGTTCGGGCTGCCCGGCGACCGGACCATCATCCTCGACGTCTGCCTCGGCGGGGCCGAGGTCGGGCGCCTCGCCTTCAGCGTCCCCGCTGGCGAGTCGCAGGTCGACGCCATCGGGCCCATTGCCGCGCGCGAGCTCGGCGGCCCGATCCGCCTCGCCGTGCTGGTCGAGGAGTCGCAGCGCCTCGCCACCACCGATGGCCTCACCAGCCTGCTCAACCGCCGCGCCTTCGGCGAGACGATGGACCGCGAGGTCTCGCGCTGTGACCGCCTGGGCACCGCCGCCTCGCTCCTGCTGCTCGATCTCGATCATTTCAAGCTGATCAACGACACGCGCGGCCACGCCGCCGGCGACACCGTACTCTCCGCGATCGGCAAGCTGCTGCGCGCCGAGGCGCGCGCCAACGACGTGGTCGCCCGCTGGGGCGGCGAAGAGTTTGTGATCGCGCTGCCCGGGGCCAACGCCGGCGGCGGCCTCGCCTCCGCGGAGCGCATCCGCCAGGCGATCGAGGCGCTCGTGGTCTGCGACGGCGCCGGTGATCGGATCCCGCTCACGGCGTCGATCGGGGTCGCAGAGCGGCGACCGCACGAGGCGCTCGACGTCACCGTCGACCGCGCCGACCGCGCCATGTACTGCGCGAAGATCGGCGGTCGTAACCGGGTGTGCGTCTCCGACACGGTCATCGAGCTCGAGGAGGTCGAAGCGACCGCGCCGCACATCGCCAGCGCCGCCTGACGGGTGGCACGCCGCTCAGTCCCCTGTTGCCTGCGCGACAAGGCTGTCGAGCAGGCGCAGCGTGACGTCGTACGCCTCGAGGAACGTGTCGCTGGCCGCCCGCGAGGTCCTCGTCGCGCGCAAGCGCCACCACGTCGGCGCAGAGCGCGAAGGCCGCCGCGTGCTGACCGGCCTCGTGCTGGGCCTTGGCCGCGACGAGGAGGAGCCGGTCGAGCCCGACCCACGCCGCGTTGCACCGCTTGCTCGCGGTCCTCGCGAGCGCCTCCTCCGCCGTGCGCAGGCCTCGCTCTTTGGGACGGACCGCTCCCAGGTCGACCTTCGGCAGCTCGAGGAGCAGGCGGCTGCGCCGGAGGTCCCCGGCCAGCGCCGTGTCCTGCGCGAGGCCCTGGTGCAGCAGCTCGAGGAGCTCGGGGCTCGCGGCGGAGTGCGCCTCGTTCTGCTCGCACGGGTTGACCAGCGCGCCTTCGAGCTCCGCGCGACCCACGAAGCGCGCCGGCGCCACGTGCGCGGGCCGCGGCACCGGCGGCGCGCTTACCAAGGCGGCGCTCGTCGCGAGGTCGGCACGGAGCGGCGCGAGATCCGCCTCACGACACGCCGCGGCGCCCAGCATCAGCACGGCGGCCACCAGGTTACGAGGCCTCGGCATCAGCGCGAGGATAGCGCCTGGCTTCATGTTTCGTTCGACGCTCGCGCAGGCGCAGCTGGTTTGCGGTAAGAGTGACCCCGATGTTCGACCTCGTCAGGCTCTATCTCTTCGGATTCGGCGTGCTGACCATCGCGGGAGGCGTGATGGGCTTCGTGAAGGCGGGGAGCAAGCCTTCGCTGATCGCGGGATCGGTCGCGGGGGCGCTGCTGCTCCTTGCCGGCTACCTCGTGGGGACGAGCGGGCGGCTCGGGTTGTTCCTCGGTCTCGGCGTCTCCGCCGCGCTCGCCGCGCGATTCGTGATGACGTATCGCAAGAGCAAGAAGCTGATGCCCGCAGGCCTGATGGCGGTCCTGGGGATCGCCGGGGTCGGGCTGACCATCGCGGCGCTGGCTCGTCCGTGAAACGCGACTTGGCCTCTCGAGGCCGAGGCGCGATACGCTGCCGCCCATGCGTTCTTTTTCCTTCCTCTTGACGCTCTGCGCGATCGCGCCGGCGTTCGCCGGGTGCCAGGTCTTTGCGCCGGATCCCGCTCGTGATGCTCGATCGTCCTGCGAGAAGAAGAAGGACGGCCCGTCCTGCTTCCTCGCTGGCAACCTCGTCGCCGAGAAGGCCGGCGAGGTCAACGCCGACGCGGTGCGCCTCTACACGCGCGGCTGCGCGGCGCGGAGCTCGGCGTGCTGCGAGGCCCTGGGAAACGTCAAGGGGCCGCTGCGCGAGGAGGCGCTCGTCGATGCGTGCAACGGCGGCGACCTCGTCTCGTGCGCGCGCCGCGCCGCCGAGTTCCCCACCGACGAGAAGGGGCTCGACGAGGCCCGTGCGCTCCGCCACAGCGCCTGCAAGCTGAGCGCGACGGTGAAGCCCGGCATGTCGGCGCGCGAGATCGAAGGCATCGCCGAGTCGTGCGCTGCGCTCGCGCGCATGATCGCGGCCGGCGAAGGTGGCGGCCGCGATGCGGTGGCCGCGGCCAAGCTCGACGTGCTCGCGGCAACGCTCCGTCAGGAGGCGCTCTACCAGCACGAGCGCGAGGACGACGGGAAGATCCTCCCCCGCCCCGCGCAGGCCGCGCCGCCTCCGCCGAAGAAGAAGGGCGGCCTCAAGAAGGAGCCGCCGCCCGATCCCACGCTCGCCGATCGCGAGAAGTTCCGGCGCGACTACGAGGCGCGGCGCGCGGCGCGCGAGTCGTGGATGGCGTCGGTCGACGCGAGCCTCGTCGCCATGCAAAAGAAGGCCTCGCGCGGCGACCCCACGGTGCCACAGCTCACCGCGCTCGAGCGCGCGACGGCGCCGATCCCCGGATCGGGGGCGGGCGCCTCGGCCTGCCAGACGTGCGTCGAGGGCTGCGGGACCATGGCGCGCTGCACCGGAGACGACTTCGTCGGCGGGCACTGCGGACATCTCAAGAGCGCCTCGGACGCGGCAGGGGCGACCTTCGATACGTGCGTCGCCGAGTGCGCGGCGAAGGCCGACGCCTGCACGAAGGCCTGCGGCGAATGCGGTCCCGCCGACGCGCCGGCGAAGGGAGGACGCTGACATGAAGACCATGACCACGCTGGTAGCGGGCGCGCTGCTCCTGCTGCTCGTCGCCAGCGAGGCACGCGCCGAAGGGCCCGCGCTCGCCGACCGCTGTCGCGAGACCGGCGACCACACGATCTGCGCGGCGGCGGGCGCGCCGCTCGAGACGTCCTCCCCCGAGACGACGCTCGAGCTCTACGCCGCGGCGTGCGCGAAGCATCCCGATCAGTGCTGGGCGCTCGTCGCCTACGGTCAGCGCGCGCTGAAGAAGAAGGAAGGCCCGCGCGCCGCGCAGATCTTCGAGAAGGGCTGCGAGCTCCGCTCGGCAAGGGCATGCTCGGTGCTGGCCGCGGAGCTCGAGGAGGGCGAGCGCGGCATCGCGCTGGACGTGACGCGCGCCGCGCGCTTCCACAACCAGGCCTGCGATCTCGGCAACGCGCGCTCCTGCACGCTGCTTGCGGTCATGACCGAGGACGGCCGCGGCGTCCGCCGCGATCCGCGCGCCTTGCAGCGCTTGCGGGCGCGCGCCGACTCGCTCGACAAACCCGCTCCGCGCCCCGCCGTCGCGCCGGCCATCATCGCCGGCGACGATGCGCAGTGCCGGAAGCGCCAGGACGCGCTCAAGTGCCTGAGCGCCGGCACCGCGCTCCAGGAGACCGACGCCGTGAAGGCCGAGGAGCTGCTCCGCCTCGGCTGCACCGCCGACAAGACGACGTGCGGGCTGTGGGGCTTCGCCATCGAGCGCCTGCGGCGCGACGATCCAGGCCGCGGCACGCGCGTGCTCGACGAGGGCTGCGCGGCGGGCGCCGCGCTCGCGTGCATGGTGATCGCGGATCTCAATCACTCGGGCTTCCGCGCCATCACGCGCAACGAGACGCGCGCCGCGGAGCTCTACGACAAGGCCTGCACCCTGGGCGAGCCCGCCGGCTGCCGCGTCATCGCCGCGCGCTACCGCGGGGTGAAGGACGTGGGCAAGGCCGACGAGCTGCGCAACCGCGCCTGGACGCTCGAGGCCGAGGCCGACAAGCCCGCCGCGGCGCTCCAGGAGGCCTGGCTCAAGGACGCGGCGCAGGCGAGCGCCCGCGAGGCCTACGTGCGCGAGCTCGATCGCAAGCGCGCGGAGTGGCGCGTGATGACGGCGCGCGCGCGCGCCCGCTGGGACGTACGCATGCAGCGCATGGCGGCCGTCGACGCTGGTAACGAGCCCGCCGCGCTCCCGCCGGCGCCGCCCACCGACGCGTCCGAGAGCGCAGCGCGCGGCGGCGCGATCAAGCGGATGGCCAAGGCCCTCTTCCCTTGACCGACGCGCAGTCCGCTCAGAACTGACGCGGCGGCACGTCGAACGGCGACGCGATCGGCGCCTGCGCCTGCGCCTGCTGCGCGTAGGGCGCGGGCGGCGGCGGCACCGAGTGGTATCCGGGCGCGTTCACCTGGGGCATGGGGGGCTGGCCGTACGCCTGCGCGGGCGCGGCGCCGTAGGGCGAAGGCGCCTGACCGTAGCTCTGGGGCTGACCGTAGCTCTGCGGCGCGCCATACCCTTGGGAGACGGGCGCGGGCCCGAGCGCGGGCGCCATCGAGGGCTGGCCGAGCATCGGTGCCCCCTGCGCGCGCTGCTGGTGGACGGAAGCGACGGCGCGCGCGCCCTGCATGTTGTTCTTCATCGGCGCGAGCAGGCCGAAGAGCGCGTTCGGGATCACGAACTTGTGGTCCACCGGTCCGCGCTCGCCCGTGCCCTTGATCTTCAGCTTCTTCTTGAGGAAGAGGCCCGTGACCTTGAGCTCCTGGACGTTGTTCCAGGCCAGCGAGTCGACCTCGTGGAGCCGCTGCGAAGCGGGGAAGAAGCCGCGGCGATGGTCGATCAGGATGAGGCGCTGATCGGTCGCGAGGACCAGGTGCTGGCGCTGGATGAGGCCGAAGGCCCACCACGGCATGTAGCTGGTGACCGTCTGGCTGACGAGCTGCTCGCCCGGATTGAGGACGCCCTTGGAGAGAAGCTGAACGTGCAGATCGCTGAAGAACATTTGGACTCTGACCTCCGCGCCTTCGAGTACGGGCCGGCGGAGAAATGCTTCCTCCCTTTTCCGTGGGGAGCGAAATAGTCCGGAGATTCAGCCCCGGAGCGTGTGGGCGAGCGCGGTGTACGCGGCGGTGGCGTTCACGAAGCGCTCCTCGGGGTTCTTCGCCACGCACTGCGCGAACCACTCGTTGAACCCCTTGGGGATGCGATCCGCGCGCCCCAGCTCCAGCGCCCGCATCGAGGCGATGGGGATGGCCTCCTGGCCGATCTCCTTCATCACCGCGAGCTCCGAGTCGGGCAACAGGCAGGAGCGCCAGAAGAGGCGCCCGGTCAACATGTAGAATGCAACCAATCCCAGCGCGAAGACGTCGGTAGCGGTGGTGGCCTGCTCGCCGCGCGTCTGCTCGGGGGACATCCAGTTCGGCGTGCCGAGCTTCAGCCCGCTGAGGGTCAGGCTCTCGGAGATGATGCGCGCGACGCCGAAGTCGAGGACCTTCACCATCTTGTGGGCGCCCACCCGCCTCGCCTCGCTGAGGAAGATGTTCGCGGGCTTCAGATCGCGGTGCACGATGCCGAGCTGGTGAGCCGCGGCGATGGCATGGCAGAGCTGCTCGAAGATCTGGCGCACGACCTCCTTCGGCATCGGCCCGTTCTCCTCGACGTGGTCGCCGAGGTTCTGACCTTCGAGGAGCTCCATCGCGATCCAGGGCACCTGGATCTTCTCGTCGACGCCGGAGGCGATGATCTGCACCACGTGCTCGCTGGGGATCTTCGCCGCCATCTGCGCCTCGCGCTCGAAGCGGCGAAAGAGCGTCTCGTCCGACACGTACTCGCGGCGCAGGATCTTGAGCGCGCGGTGGTGTGCGGTGCTGAGCTGCTCGGCCACGTACAGCGCGCCCATCGAGCCGCGGTTCAGCGGACGCACGATCATGAAGTCGCCGCCGACGACGTTCCCGAACGAGACATCGGGAACGCCTCGCCGCCCTGCCGCCACATCCGCCGTCATCCGGAGGGAACCGTAGCGGCTCCCGGGCCCAGCAGGAAGAATCGCGGTCAATCGGTCGAATAGCGGGCGTCCACCGCCGCGCCGAGGCCTGCGAATCGCGCCTGATCCTCCACCATCCAGACGAAGACGGGGCCGAGGGTGCGGACCACCGGCTCGTCGAACCAGTGGCCGCGCAGGCCCACGTCGTTGATGCGCACCGCGAGGCCGCGCCGCTTGCCCGAGGCCTCGAAGGCGCTCGCGAAGGTGCGGCAGCTCCAGCTGGAGCACGAGACCACGGCGCGTCGGACGCCGCCGGCCACCAGGCTCGCCGCCGCCTGGCTCGCGTCGAGCGGCGTGTGGCCGACCTCGACGAGAACCGCGCGATCGTAGATGCCGGGCCGCGAGGCGATGACCTGCGCGGCGAGCGTCGCGCCCTGCGACCAGCCTCCGTAGATGAGCGGGCCATCCTCGACCCACTGCCCGTAGCGCACGCGCAGCGCCTTCAC
>JAYTBL010000903.1:0-7174 GCA_043736975.1 Polyangiaceae bacterium | reverse complement strand
ACGACAGTGGGAGTTTCGCGGTCAGGCAGACGAGGATTGGTATCTGGGCCCCGGGTTCTGGGCAGGGATCGCGGTGGTGCGCAGCGGCGCTGGCATGGCCCTGGTCGGAAGCTACGAAGAGGTAGCGGCGATGCTCCTCGAGTACGTCGCGCTCGGGATCGGCTGCTTCATTCTGTCTGGGTATCCGCATCTCGAAGAGTGCGAAAACGTGGGTCGTCGCGTCCTTCCGCTGGTCCGCGAAGGGCACCTGCGGTCCCTCCGCAAACCGCTATGAAGAGCGAATCAGGGTGCGGTTCCGCATCGGATGATCTTCGTCGGTGGGGCCCATATCGCTATCCGGGTGATAGACGACGACGTCGAGCGACGACGCGCCGGTGCAAAAGCTGTGGAGCAGATTGGCCGGAATCATGAACGCCAGACCGGGGCGCAGCACGAGCTCTCCGGCAGGCGTGAGGCAGGACCCCTCGCCACGCAGGATCAGACCGACGCGAAGAGAAGGATGCACATGCCTGGTCTGCGAGGTGCCCGCCGGGATATGGAGGTGATTCAAGCAGGGATCCCCGAGGACCGGAGGCGAGAGCAAGAGGGAGTCGGTGCAGCCATCGATGTACCGCAGGCGGCCCGTTGCTTCGATGGGCCACCGAGCTGGAAGCAGCCGCGATAGTCGTGGTGGGTGATGACGAGGCCGGCGCCCTCGGCCGCCGCGCCGTTCACGACGAACGAGCCTGGGACAGCAGCGAACATGCCGGCGTCGAGCGGATACGAGCGCTTCCCGCGCTCCAGGATCGACGCGCCGGCATACGCGAAGACGTAGTGCGTGCCCTCGCTCGAGAGCTCGAGCGCGCTGGCGTTCCACGCGCGAACACGCGAGGTGCCCGAGCGCCAGTCCAGAGCTGGCGCGAGCTCTCGGAGCCAGAGTGATTCGCACATTCGAGCCTGTATTACTGCAAATCGAAGGCTTCGAGACGTTTTTATCCGCTATACCAGGGCCTTGAAAGCGGCGCCGCTCGCCATGGGGATTCTCGGCACGGGGCCGTTGGCGACGGCGGTCATCCACGAGCTGACGGAGCGGGGGCGCGCCACCCGACGCGTCCAGGACGTCGAGAACCTCGAAGGTCTCGCGGCGCTGGTCATCGCGTCCGACGACGACGCCGACAATCTCGAGACGGCGCTTCTCGCCAAGCGCTCGAGGCCAGGGCTCCACATCGTCGTTCGCGTCTTCGACCCGATCCTGGAGGACTATCTCGAGAAGAACGCCCCGGACATTCGCGTCATGAGCATGTCCGCGGTGGCGGCGCCTCTCGTCCTAGAGACCCTCGATGGCGCGCTTCAGGGATCGTTTCATGCGGGCGAAGGCGCCGTCCCGCTGGGCGGACGTCCCGACCGGACATTCGCAGCGATGTTCGGGATGGTCGCTCTGCTCATCGGGTTCGGAACCTTGTTCTTCGAGCGCGCGATGAAGCTGTCGTTCATCGACGCTCTCTACTTTGTGGTCGCGACGATCACGACGACCGGCTACGGCGACATCAGCGCCAAGGACGCTCCTGATTCGGTGAAGATTGCGTGCGTCGTTCTCATGCTGCTCGGCACGTGCTCCTTCGCCATCCTGTTCGCGCTCGCCGCGGACTGGATGTTCGCGCGCCGACTCGACCGCGTGATGGGCCGTATACCGACGAAGTGGCGCGGTCACTTCGTCATTGCCGGCGCCGGCAACATGACGGTCCGCGTCGCGGCGCTCCTCCAAGCAAAGGCGATGCGAGTCATCATCATCGAGCGTGACGAGCACACGCGGTCGCTGCATGCGCTCAGGCGCGCTGGCCACCACGTCCTCATCGGCGACGCGACCCGCGAGGAGACGCTCATTCTCGCGGGCGGCCACCAATCACGAGGTATCCTCGCGCTCACCGACCACGACGCGAGCAACCTCCAGATCGCGCTCATCGCCCGCACCCAGAACGCCAAGGCTCCGGTCCTGGCGCGGATCGATTCGCCGCTGCTGTGCCAGCATATCGCGCAGGACGACACGCTGACCGCCTTCTCGCCGATCGCGGTCGCGGCGCGAGCGTTCGCCAACGCGGTGGAGACCCTCTCTGCGGACGCGACCGGGCGGTGAGCTCGCTCGGGCCGTCGTGCCCTCTCCGAACGGATCTCGGTGGCGGCACGCCGCGCTTCCAGAGTCACTGCTCGTCGACGATGCGGCGAACGAGCTCGTCGAACTCGGTCTTCATCGGCAGCTCGTAGTCGACCACGGCGCGGCGGCGCGTCGAGGTGACGGGGCTGCCGGTCCGCGGATCCTGCCCGACCTGCTCCTCGGCGACCCAGCGCACGCCGATGCCGCGCTTCTGCCACGCGGGGACGTCGTTGAAATTGATCCCGTTCTTGAAGAGCAGCTCGTTGCGGTCCGCGACCGAAACCCCCTTGAGCTGCTGCGTCGCCGCGTGATCGTCGAGGCCCTGACGCCGGAGCAGCCAGTAGGAGTGGCCGTTCAGCGCGTTGCGATGCGCGTCCTCGTGGCGCCAGCGGAAGTAGTCGACGACGTCGGTGGCGAGCGGGAGCTGCGAGATGCGCGCGTCGAACGAGGCGTGCGCCCCCAGCGCGAGCGCGAACTTCGCGCTCGCCTCGCCCGCGAGCACCGAGAGGTACTTGCGCAGCTTGCGGCCGAAGAGCGACTCGTCCTGCCGGAAGAGCAGGGACATCTCGTCACTCTGCGTGTACCCGAACAGCACCGAGAAGCCGCACGAGGTCACGAGGTGCTCGAGCGTCGTCACCATGCAGTCGCGGAAGCGCGTGTCGTACGGCGCCTCGAACTTCTCGGTGGTGCGCGTGAGCTGCGAGAAGGAGCGGCCGTCGATGCGCGCGACCATGTGCACGCCCGGCAGGACGCAGTGGTCGTGCGCCGTCTCGTAGACGCGCATCCGGCGGTCGAGCTGCTCGAACTTCATCGGCCGCTCGACGGTAGCACTCCGCTCACTGGGTGAGGCGCTTGTACTCCGCGACCAGGTCGGTCGACGTCGCGCGCGCTTCGCCGCGGCCCACGAAGCTCGCCGCCGGTCCGACCGCGGTCTTCGCCGCCTTGATGCGCGCCGCCGACTCGGCGACCCGCGCCTTGAACTTCGCCTGGAAGGCCGCAAAGCCAGGCTCGCTTGCCGCGGCGGCGAGCGCCTGGGCCCCGGCATCGGGCAGCTGCGAGCCCTGGATCTGCTGGAAATAGTCCCAGGCGGCGAGGAACTCGGCCTTCGCGATCATGAGGATATCCATGCCGGCGACGAACGAGCGCGCCATGAGGCGGCGCGTCTCGACCGGCGAGAGGTTGCGCGTCGCGCCCCAGGTCCAGAAGGCATCGCTGACGGTCAGGCCCTTCAGGAAGATCCAAATCAGGCGCCCATGGCATGATGCCCTTCACCCATGAGAACGCTCGTCACCGGCGGAGCCGGTTTCATCGGCTCCCACCTCGTCGACCGCCTGCTCGCGGAGGGCCACGAGGTTCGCGTGCTCGACTCCTTTTCGACCGGCAAGCGCGAGAACCTCGCGCACGTGCAGGAGCGCATCACGCTGCACGAGGCCGACGTCCGCGACGTCGCCGCGGTGGAGCGCGCCGCGGAGGCCTGCGAGGTGATCTTCCACGAGGCTGCGGTGGTGAGCGTCCCGTACTCGGTGGAGCATCCGCAGGAGACGCACGACGTCAACCTCCAGGGCACGCTCAACGTCCTGCTCGCGGCGCGCAAGCACGGCGCGCGCCGCGTCGTCTTCGCGAGCTCGGCGGCGATCTACGGCGAGGAGCCGACGCTCCCCAAGTCCGAGTCCATGATCCCCGAGCCCATCGCGCCGTATGGCGTCGAGAAGCTCGCCTCCGAGCACTACCTCCATACCTTCGCGAAGCTGTACGGCGTCGAGACCGTGGCGCTCCGCTACTTCAACGTGTTCGGTCCGCGCCAGGATCCTTCGTCACCGTACTCGGGCGTGATCAGCGTGTTCGTGCGGCGGCTGCTGGCGAACGAGCCGATCACCATCTTCGGTGACGGCCTGCAGAGCCGCGACTTCGTCGAGGTCCGCGACGTCGTCGCCGCCAACCTACTCGCCGCCACCGTGCCGGGCATCTCGGGACGCGTGTTCAACGTTGCGCGCGGCGAGCGCACCACGCTCCTCGAGCTCGCGGAGCTGCTGGGCAAGCTCGCCGATCGCGACGCCGGGCCCACGCTCGCAGCCGAGCGCGCCGGCGACATCCGCCACTCGCACGCCTCGATCGACCGCGCGCGCGTCGAGCTCGGCTACGTGCCGCAGGTCTCCGTCGCCAGCGGCCTGACCGCGCTCTTCGAGCACGAGCGCGCCCGCCTCGCGCGGTAAAACGTCGCTCACCGCTCAGGGCTCGCCGGCGCGTGCTCCCCGCCGCATTCTTGCAGGTGGCGAGCGTGGCCGTGGCATTTTCTCGGCGCTACGGAACGGCGAGGTCGTCCTCGTCGTTCAGTGCGCAGGCTCGAATCTCGAGTCAGTCGAGCGGCTCTGGGCGGTGCCGGCAGAGAGTGACGAGCCTCGTGCCGACGGGGCGTCACGCTCGATACTACGGGACGGCCGTGGGCAGCGCGCTGCCGCCCACCGCGCCCGGGGCAGGACCGGACTGACCGCGGTCGTTCGCGCCCCAGCATACGAGCGGGCAGTCGGAGTAATATTGCGCGGCGCGACGACGGCTCGGCCAGCCCGCGCCCCGGAATGATGCCACGCGGGTAGCGTTTCTTCCGGAACGATCCCTCGACCAGCACGTCGACGGGCTCGCTGGAATCGTCGGGGAACGAGCTCTCGTCGCGCCGTGTCACTCCGCTTCCCCAGCAGAAGACGCGGCCTCCGGGTGAGCGCACAGCTTCGATCGAGACCTGGCGAGAGCGCCGTCGCGGGGCCGGGCAATCCCTTCACGAGGACAGGGGTGCTCTGGTCCGTGGTCGTGCCGTCGCCGAGCTGCCCGTGATCGTTCTGGCCCCAGCAGTAGACCGAGCCCGTCGCGAGCCGCGCACACGCGTGCCTGCTGGCGCCGAGCGCGACCTCGACCGTTACGCCCGGCAGCGGGATCGATAACGGTGTGCTGTTCGACGCATATTCGCCCTTCGGACGGAGCACGCCCGCGGTGCGCGTCGTCATGGACGTCTGCTGCGCGTCGCATGCGATCCACGTCGCGAAGACCGAGGAGGGCGCCCTGCTCGGGCTCGTCCATCGCGACGTCTCCCCGCAGAACATCCTCGTCGACACGGACGGCCACGCGCTCCTCACCGACCTCGGGATGGCGCGGGGCGCGCGGCATCGCCTCGGCTACATGGCGCCCGAGCACCTGCGCGGCGCGGCATGCTCGCCGTGGTCCGATGTCTTCGGGCTCGGCGTCGTGTTGTGGGAGGCGCTAACGGGGCGCGCGCTCTTCCGGGGCGCGACCCCGGCGGAGTCGCTGCGGCTCACGCTCGAGGCGAACGTGCCGGCCGCGAGCACCCTCAATGCAGCGCTGCCGGCGACGCTGAACATCGTCCTCCAGCACTGCCTCGCGGCGCGCCCGTCGGATCGCTTCGCGACCGCACGCGAGTTCCACGAGGCGCTCGCGTGCTCGGTCCCGTGGCTCGCCTCGCGCGAAGAGATCGCGCGCGTCGTGACCGACTTAGCCGGCGCGGTGCTCCACGCGCAGCGCCGCGCGATCATCCTGGCGCGCCGCTCGACGCGCGGCGGCGGTTGACGGCAGCGCGCGCGACTCTCCGTCGCGCCGCTGCTGCGAGCTCGCGAGGCCGACCGAGCCCTGAACGGCAACGTGTTCGGTCCGCGCCAGGATCCTTCGTCACCATCGACCGTCCCGGGCGTCTCGGGCTGCATGTTCGACGGTCGCGCACGCTGAGCGTCACTTGCCGTTCAGCGCGCGCTCGACCGCCGCGCGGTACACCGCGAGCGGCTGCGCGCCGGTGATGCGGCGGCCGTTGACGAACGCGGTGGGCGTGCCTTCCACCTTGAGCTTGGCGGCCTGCGCCTCGTCCGCACTCACCCGCGCCTCGAGCCGCGGGTCGTCGAGATCGCGCGCGAAGCGCTGCTTGTCGAGGCCGACGGTCGCGGCGTAGCCCTCGAGCGAGGCGCGGTCGAGCGCGTCGCGATGGGCGAGCAGGACGTCGTGATACTCCCAGAACTTCCCCTGCATCTCGGCCGCGAGCGAGGCCTTCGCCGCCACGCGGGCGTGATCGTGCATCGGCAGCGGGCGATGCTTGAACGCCACCTTCACCTTGCCCGGATACGCCGCCTCCAGGGTGCGCAACGTCGCCTCGGCCCGAACGCAGTACGGGCACTCGAAGTCGCTGAACAGCGCGATGGTCACGGGCGCGCGCGCCTCACCGCGCGCCGGGGCGCCGTCGATCGGGACGTCGAGCACCGCGTCGTCGATCTCCGCTGCCGGCGCGTGGAGCTCGTGCACCGGCGCCGCCGCCATCATCGTCGCGTAGAGCTGATCGCGCGCCACGCCCTTCGCCAGGAGCCCCTTGGCGTGGGTGCGCTCCTCCTCGAGGAGCGCGCGGAACTGCTCGTACGGTCGCGCCCCCATGAGGCGCCGCCCGTTGACGAAGAACGTGGGCGTCCCGTTCGCCCCGAGCGACGACGCGAGCCGATCCATGCGCTCGAGCGCCGCCGCGGTCGAAGGACCGGTGCGCGCGGCATCGAACGCCCGCAGGTCGAGCCCGATGGCGCGCGCCGAGGCGGTGAGCCCGGCCTCGTCGAGCGCGCTCTGATTCGCGAAGAGCCGCGCGTGCATCGCCTCGCCCTTGCCCTGCTCCGCCGCAGCCAGCACCGCGCACGCCGCCGCGGCCGCGTGCTCGTGCATGGGGAGCGGTCGCATCGCGAGCGCGACGCGTACGTCGTCGCCGAGCTCGGCCCGCAACGTGAGCACCGTCTTGTCGGCCTTCGCGCAGTACGGGCACTCGTAGTCGGTGAACGCCACGACGGTGACGAGCGCGTTCGGGTTGCCGAACACCATCATGCCGTCGATCGGAACACGCACCGCGGCGCCGACGTCGGACGGCGGCAAAGGAGCGGCCGGGGCCGCGGGCGCCGCCGGCGCCTTCGCGGGTTCCGCGGTCGCCACCACCCTACCGTCGTCGACGATCGCGTCCGGACCACGCCCACACTGCGTCGTCGCGAGGCTGGCCGCGACCAGCCACGCGAGATT
>JAYTBL010000902.1:0-2870 GCA_043736975.1 Polyangiaceae bacterium | reverse complement strand
GGACGCGATCGAAGAGCGCGGCGTCCTCGTCGGCCGGGAAATCCGTGCGTTGTGCACGCAATACGATGCGGACGCGGACCTGGCCGTCGTCGCCGTGGGGCCCGACGCGCACGCCGGAATCGAGGATGAGGTTCTCCCGCACGCGATCGGCGAGCACGACCTCTTCCGGAAGGGTCCGGAACACCTCGAAGCCACCCGCCACGAGGGCCTTCTTGAGCTGTTGCGCCGTAGGTGCAGGCAAGTTGTCCTACATTCTGGCGAAAGCGCCCTGTGCGTCAACACCTTCGTCCGGAGGTGCGTCCGATTCAGGCTTTTCTCCGAGGACTTGCGTACTGCTCCGGCCCCTCGCTACGCTTCGAGAAGTCGCCTTGACGAAGAGAACCCCCACTCCGGCGCAGGGCATGAACGTGCCGAGCGGCGTCCACGCGATGCGTCGCGGAGGCGCTCGCCGCGAGGTCACGGAGCGCGTGACGTTGAAGAGCGAGGAGGGGGCGACCCTCGAGGGCTGGGCGCTCAACGTGAGCCGCGGCGGCCTGCGCGCCATCCTCGAGGAGAAGGTCGTCCTCGGCCAGAAGTTCGACGTCGCGATCGGCACGAGCGACGAGCTGCTCCGCGCGAGCCGCGTGGTCTGGGTCCAGGAAGAGCCCGACGGCGTGATCGTGGGCCTCGAGTTCACCGGGCTCTCGGGCCTGCACAAGTCCACGCCGCCCCCGCCGCCCGACGCCTAGCCTCACCCTTGGCAGGCGAGGTCGAAGCGGATCGAGCCCTTGGGGGTCGTGAAGGTCGCGGTGTTGGTACCGTCGAACAGAATCTCGACCTTTGCCTTGTCGTTCCTGGTGGCGATCGTGATGCGCCCGCCCGCCTCCGGGCAGGTGCCCTGGCAGCGCTTGAAATCCGCGATCTGTACGCGGAGATAGCGGCCGCGCACGTCGCCCTCGGAGACGCCCGATACGGAGAAGCATCGGTCGCCGTAGCGCCAGGTCACGGTCTTCCCGTTGGTGCGCGCGAAGTCCTTCCCGCGCGCGGTGGTGCCTGAGAGCGAGGCCTTCCAGACCATCTGGCGATCGGCACCGGCGGCGGTGATCTCGGCGTGCGACGTCCAGTCGACGGTGGAGCGGTTCAGCGTGAGATCGGTGCCCACGATGTCGAGCGTGAGCTTGTCGGCGGTGACCGCGTACGTCGCGACGAGCGTCCCGGTGAGGCGGCCGAGCCCGTTGGGACCGAAGCAGCCCGCGAACGCGTACGTCACCGTCTTCGCCGGCGCGTCGGCGGTGACCGTGAGGCAGCCCTTCGGGCGATAGATGGCCTTCGCGCCCGCGCCGACGCCCGCGGCGCCCAGCGTCCCGCCGCTCAGGTCGGTCGCGGAGAGCGAGAGCGAGCCGCCCGCGGCCGTCGCCGACACCAGCGACGACGTGAGCACCTCGGTGTCGGTCTCGACCGCCGCCGAGTCGGTGCCGTCCTCCGCGAGGAGGTTCGGGTCGTCCGCGACCTCGGCGCCCGGATCCGTCGCGTCCTTCTTGCAGGCAGCCGTACCCACCACGAGCGCGCTCGTGAGCAGGACCGCGATCAGCCGGGAGACGACCATGCGAGACATCCTGCAGGCAGCATGCCACGGCGCCAGCGCCCGCGCGATGCCGCGCGGCCAGATCTTGCCCCTTTGTTTCAGGCAAACGAGGCTCCTGGGGGTGGACGCCGGGAGGTCCACCGGACCGCGGGGGAGCCGGTAAGTGGTGACGCCGGATTCCGACGTTCTTCCCCCTCCCCCCCGCGCGCGGCGTGTGCGAAAAGGAGGTGAAGCCATGACGCAAGGCGAGACGCGCGCGCGGGTGCTGCACTGGTTCGTCCGGGGCGGGGTCGCGAAGACCCCCGATGGCAAGGAGATCCCGATCGACGTCGATCCGCTGGTGATCGGCCGCGACGAGGGGGCCCAGATCCGCGTGAGCGACCCCGAGGTCAGCGCGATCCACTGCGAGCTGCGCGCGGTGAACGAGGGCGTCCTGGTGAAGGACCTCGGCAGTACCAACGGCACGTTCGTGGGAGCGCTGCGGATCCGTGAGGCGGTGATCACCACCGCGTCCGAGGTGCTCGTCGGGCAGACACGCATCGCCATCGAGCCCACCGGCAAGCAGCGCGTCGACGTCGGCTACAGCGATCGCTTCGGTGATCTCGTGGGCACCTCGCCCAAGATGCGGCGCGTCTTCGGCGTCCTCGAGAAGGTGGCGAACACCGCGCTCTCCATCCTCATCCTCGGTGAGACCGGCACCGGCAAGGAGGTGGTCGCGAAGAGCGTGCATGGTGCAAGTGATCGCAAGAACGGGCCTTTCGTGGTGCTCGACTGCGGTTCCATCCCCTCGAGCCTCGCCGAGAGCATCCTCTTCGGACACGAGAAGGGCGTCTTCACCGGCGCCACCGAGCGCAAGAAGGGCGCGCTCGCCGATGCCCACGGCGGAACGCTCTTCCTCGACGAGCTCGGCGACCTGCCGCTCGCGTCGCAGGCGGCCTTCTTGCGCGTGCTCGAGGAGGGCGCCGTGACACCGGTGGGGACCACGCGTGCAGTGCCGGTCGACGTGCGTGTCGTCGCGGCGACGAACCGCCCGCTCCACGACCTCGTCGCGCAGCGCACGTTTCGCGAGGACTTGCTCGCGCGGCTCTCCGGCTTCACGCACCGGCTGCTGCCACTCCGCGAGCGCGCCTGCGACCTCGGCTTGCTGGTGGCCGCGTTGCTGCCGCGCATCGCCGGCGAGAACGCCGCGCGTTATCCCGACGTGAACCCTGGTCTCCGTCGCTCACTCCTTGCCGTCACGTTCACTGACCCCAACCTCGCGATCGTGGGAGCGAACTACGTCTCGCTCGCCGCCAGGGATGACCTC
>JAYTBL010000901.1:0-2870 GCA_043736975.1 Polyangiaceae bacterium | reverse complement strand
CCCGCCACGCAGGTCGCGGCCTCGCGGATCGTCCGAGAAATCCGGCGCCGCGTCGTACAGCTTTACAAACGGAGCGGCGTCCATATACTGCCGCGTCCCTCGACCCCTTTCAAAGTGGGGTCGGGAAACCCCGCCGCTGCGGTCCCGCCACACCACGTGGGGCATGCACGGCTCACCAAGAGGGCTTCTTCCATGTACGCGGTCATCAAAACGGGCGGAAAGCAGTATCGAGTGGCGCAGGGCGACAAGCTCCGCGTCGAGAAGCTCGCGGGCAACGTCGGCGACGCCATCAGCCTCGGTGAGGTCCTCCTCGTCGGCAGCGGCGAAGGCATCACGGTCGGCAAGCCCCTGGTCAGCGGCGCCAAGGTCGAGGCGAGGATCATCGCCCAGGACCGCGGTGAGAAGATCATCATCTTCAAGTTCCGTCGCCGCAAGAACTACCGCCGCAAGTCGGGCCATCGTCAGCCCTTCACCGCGCTCGAGATCACCGGTCTCGTTTCTGGCATCGCCGGCTGACAATAGGAAAGGACCAGAAGCCATGGCTCACAAAAAAGGTGCAGGCAGCACGCGTAACGGCCGCGACTCCAACTCGCAGCGTCGTGGCGTGAAGGTTTACGGCGGCGAGGTCGTGCGCGCGGGGAACATCCTCGTTCGTCAGGTCGGCGAGACCATCTCGCCAGGCCACGGCGTCGGCAAGGGCAAGGACTTCACCCTCTTCGCGCTGGTCGATGGCCACGTGAAGTACGAGTGGAAGACCAACGACAAGAAGAAGTGCTCCGTCTATCCGGCGGAAGCGTCCGCCTGAGCTGAGCTCGGATGGCAGCACGACGCGGTGGCGAGAGGCCCAAGGCCAGCGCTACCGCGTCTGCGTCTGCCTCGTTTCTGGGACCGGATCTCGAACCGCAGCGAGGCGACGGTCCCTACAAGCTTCTCGCGATCGATCTCGATGGGACACTCCTCGATCGCTCCGGTGATCCGAAGGACGAGGACGTCACCGCGATCAAGAAGCTGAAGGCGCGTGGGATCAAGGTCACGATCCTCACCGGGCGCCTCTTCTCCGGCACACGTCCATCGGCCGAGATCCTCGGCATCGACGGCCCGGTGGGCTGCGCCGACGGCAGCCATGTCGTGCACATGAAGGGGGAGAAGACGCTCCTGCACCACGGCATCCGCGGCAAGGCCGCCGATCGCCTGCGCGCGAGCCTCGACCGCAACGACCTCGTGGCGTTCCTCTTCGCCGAGGACGCGATCGTCCACGACGAGCGCGGCGCCGACTACCTCCCGTACGTGCGCACCTGGTCGACCGACCTGCGCTACGCGCACCGCGTGACGGAGCACCCGCTCTGGGACTCGAAGGAGGGCATGACCGCGGTGGTGGCGCTGGGGCGCGAGGCGAACATCGGCCGCGCCGTGGCCGACATCCAGCGCGACGAGACCGAGGCCATGCAGGTAGCGATGTTCCCCTTCCGCCGCGAAAACGAGCACTGGGGGATGGTCGCGCGCGCCGCCGGGGGAACGAAGGGCACCGCGCTCGCGTGGATGGCCGCGCACCACGGCATCTCGCTGTCGGAGACGGTCTGCGTCGGCGACTGGCTCAACGATCTCCCGATGCTCAGCGTCGCCGGCCGCTCCTTCGCGATGGGCCAGTCCCCGCCCGAGGTGAAGAAGGCGGCCACGGATGTGCTGGAGCGCGGGATCGAGACGGGCGGCGGGATCGCGGAAGCGATCGAGAAGGCGTTCGGCAAGTAGACTGGCCCAAGGTCCGGGCTTGTTGACAATGACTTTCACCTTCGCTAACTGAACGGGATGATGCCGTCGCTCGCGGACGCGGCCACCGGGGAACGTGTGCAGATTGCACGCGTCGATCTCGACGGTGAGGCGGCGGCCTGGATCGGCGCGGTCGGCCTGAACGAAGGCGAGGTGCTGGTGGTCCTGCGCCGCGCCGCGCTCGGCGGGCCGCTCCACGTGCGCACGTCATCAGGCGGCGAGTTCGCCGTGGCCCGCGAGGTCGCGCGCCTCATCACGGTCACCACGCCCGAGACGCCGTGAGCGCCGCGTGCCACGAGCCCGGGCCCGGTTACCGCGCCAGCGGTCGCCCTCCGCCTCGCGCGCTCGCCGGTACGCTCGTCGTCGCGCTCGTGGGTCGCCCCAACTCCGGCAAGTCGTCGCTCTACAACGCGCTCACCGGCGGCGACGCGCACGTCGGCAACTACCCCGGCATCACCGTCGACATCCTCGAGGGGAACGTCACGCTGCCGTCGGGCGCGGCAGCGGTGGTCAGCGATCTCCCGGGCTTCTATTCCGTCGAGGCCACCGTCGACAAGGCGACCGACGAGGGCGTCGCGCGAGCCTTCCTCGACACGCTGAAGGGCGGCCAGCGCCCGCACGTGATCGTCCAGGTCCTCGACCCCACGCGCCTCGCCCTCGGCCTGCGCCTCACCAAGGAGCTCCTGCGCGCGAAGCTGCCGCTCGTCGTCGTGCTCACCCACCGCGACGTGCTGGAGGCCGAGGGCCGCACCATCGACGTGGCCGCGCTCTCCGAGGCCATCGGCGCGCCGGTGGTGCTCGTCAACGCGCGCGAGGGCGCGACCAAGGCGGCGGTGCTCGCCGCCGTCGAGGATCGCCATCGCGAGGGCGACGAGGCGCAGGGCGCAGGCACGTTCGACCCCGCGCGCATCGCCGAGGGTGCGGTCAAGGACGTCGCCGAGGCCGCGCAGCTGCGCCGCCGCCGGATGACCGAGCGGCTCGACGCCGTGCTCCTCCATCCGGTGGTCGGGCCCTTCCTGTTCGTCGGCATCATGGCCGCGGTCTTCGCCGCCGTGTTCCTGGTCGCCGATCCCGCGGCGGGCCTGATGGACCTGCTCATCGGC
>JAYTBL010000900.1:0-2872 GCA_043736975.1 Polyangiaceae bacterium | reverse complement strand
GCGCATGATTCCGGTGAAGGTGACGGTGGCGGTCGGTCGCAAGTCGGTACCCATCGACGACGTCCAGAACCAGAAGGTGGTGAGCGCGCTCCGTCAGGCGGCGCGTGACGTGGGCGTGCGCCTCGCGCATGCGAAGTGCCCGACGCACGATCAGGGCCCGACCAACGTGCGCCTCCACTTCGACTCGTCGGGCAGCGGCGACCTGAAGTACGAGTCGTGCTGCGAGGAGCTAGGGAAGGCGATCTCGAAGCTCGTCTAGCTCGGGCTCGCTCAGAGCGCGTCGCACACCAGGTCGTCGACCCGCACCGCCCAGGGCGAGGTGGGCGCCGCGAAGTCACCGAGCCCGACGGTCAGGACCACGCTCGTGATCTTCGCGGTCGGAACGGGCGTGAACGAACGGACATCGATTTCGGCGTCGCCTCGCTTCAGCCGCGACTGTCCCATCTTGGTGTCGAGCGTCCAGTCGACGGTCGCCCAGCCCGTGCCCGGCACCGAGACCGTCGGCACGACCGGGAAGTCACCGATGACGCCGCCGTCCGCGAGGGTGCTCTCGAGATACACCCGGCCCTCCGTCGTTCCGTCCTTGATCTCGGCGAAGAGCCGTTCGCCCGACGACGTGCGGATCTCCGCGATGAAGAGCACGAGCACGCCGCCGCCGACGAGATCGCGGCGGTACTTCATGCGGCAACGGAGCCCGTCGAGGCCGCTCACCGCGATCGTCCGTTGACCCCGCGGGGTGACCGCCAGCTTACCCGCGGCGTGCGTGATGAGCAGGCTACGCATGGGCGTGACCGAGGCGCCGTCGTCGGGGCCGATCGACCCGTTGCCCGGCGAGAGCGCGTCGAAGGCGTCATCGGTGGAGGCGCCGTCGAAGCTGGCGCAGAAGAGGTGCTTGGTGCCCGTGGCGCAGGGCGCGTCGAGCGTCGCGGTGCTACCGTCGCCCGCCTCCGTCGTTGCGTCGATCGTCGGCGCCGGTGCGGCGTCCGTCGCGCCGCGCGCGTCGCTGGCGTCGTCACTCGAGGCGTTCGCAGGCCCCGCGTAGCCACTCAGGTCGTTCAGCACCGAGCAACCGCCGGCGAGCAACGACGCCGTCGAGGCCGCGAGGAGGAGGCGCCTCTTCTTGGAGGAGTTGGACGAGGACCCACGCATACGTCCAACGCTAGCAGCCGGAAAGCCCGGCTCGCGAGGGCGAAGAGGGCAGGGCCGGGGCCCTTGCCGCGGCGGAAGATGGCGCCCTCGACGCACGCGGTGGGTGCGGCCCCTCGGGTCGACGATGCGGGGACGAACACGTCCGCCTGCGGCGAGAATACTCATCTTTCGACTTTGAAACCCAAGAACGCCGAGACGCACGCGCCGGTTCGCGGATGCACGTACCGGGAGGCCGCTCAAGACCTGCCTATCGCAAGAAAGCAGAGGCGGTATTGCGAGAGTGAAAGATCATGGCACTTTCGGCATAGTCATTTCCACCGTTTAGCCGCGGCACGAAGCTCGTCTACCGGCGTGCGGCACCGCGTTGAGGCTTACCCCCCCCGAGCCCGGACGCGGTGCCGTTCTTCTCGCCGCATGTGAGAGTCCGCATGCGAGCCGCCACATGTGCAAGAGTCCTCGGCGATGAGCCAACGTCGGCGACTCGCGGGTCTGCTCTTGCTCCTTTGCGCAGCGTGCAGCCGGACTCCCCCCGAGCCCGCGCCGCCCTCGACCATCAACAGCAGCCCGCCGCTCGTCGCGGCCGCCTCGGGCAGCGCCCTGCCCGCGACGCCGACCGCGGCCACCGAGATCGCGCCGCTCCCCGCGACGAAGCCCGGCCGTTGCATCACGCCGTTGGCCGCCGATGCCCCCGCCATCCCGCCCGTCGCCTCGGTCGCGGTGTGTCCGAAGGACCCCGACGGCATCCCCAAGGCCGGTACCGGCGTCGTGACCTTCCCGGACGCAGCGAGCGCGCCGAAGGTCGACGTGGAGCTCGCGGTCAGCGAGAAGGAGATCACGCGCGGCCTGATGTACCGGCGCTCGATGCCCGAGGATCACGGCATGCTCTTCCGGCTCGACGAGCGGCGCGAGCACACGTTTTGGATGCATAATACATGCATGCCTCTCGACATGCTCTTCATCGACGAGGACGGCACGGTGGTCGGCATCGTGGAGTCGGCGACGCCGCTGACCGACTCGTCGCGCACCGTCGGCTGCCCCTCGGTGTTCGTGCTCGAGGTCAACGCGGGCTGGTGCCGCCGCCACGGCGTGAAGCCCGGGCAGCGGGTGGGCATCCCGGCGAACGCCCGCTGAACCTGTGCTAGAAACCCCGGCGATGCGCACGGTCAACCTCCCGCTCCTCGCCGGTCTCTTCTTTCCCGTTCTGCCCGTTCTGCCCGTCCTGCTCGTCGCGTGCAAGAGCCCGCCGTCCGAGCTCGAGCCCGCGCAGAACAACCCGACCACCACGACGTCGCAGACCAACGCGCCCAAGGGCGGCAACGGCGAGACGCCGACGCCGACGCCGGCGGCGGCGAAGAAGGGCAGCGGCGGCGGCGGCGACCCGCTGAATGGCAGCTTCTCTCTCGCCGATGCGACGAAGGACCTGAAGGGCGCCGGCCCGATCGTCGCGAAGATCGAGACGTCCAAGGGCACGCTCCAGTGCAAGCTCCTCGACGAGAAGGCGCCGATCACGGTCGCGAACTTCATCGGGCTCGCGACCGGCAAGCGCTCGTGGAAGGACCCGAGCGGCCAGTGGGTCAACAAGCCGGCGTACGACGGCACCGGCTTCCACCGCATCATCAAGGGCTTCATGATCCAGGGCGGGGATCCGCAGGGCACGGGCCGCGGCGAGCCGGGCTACGTCTTCAAGGACGAGCTGTGGACCGGCATGGGCAGCAAGCACGAT
>JAYTBL010000899.1:0-2873 GCA_043736975.1 Polyangiaceae bacterium | reverse complement strand
GGAAGAACTGCGCCGTCACGCCGAAGAGGACGCCGTCGCATGCGAGCGGGAGCACCGCCGCGCTCTCGAGCCGCTCGCGGCGGACCCACGCGCGATCGAAGTCGTGATCGCCGTCGAGGCCGTGGTGGACGTAAGGGATGCCGGAGCGCGCGACGACGCCCACCTTGAAGCAGTAGCCCGCGATGCGAATGACGGCGCGCTGGCTGGTCGACACGGCCGAGCGCCGGCAGCTCCAAGGCCGAGGGGCGGTCGCGAAGCTCGACGACACCCCTCGCGCCTCCTGAGGAGCTCGCGCACCGGCGTGTGCCGCGCGATCGGGGTCGTCCTCTCCGGGACCGGCAGCGACGGTCGCGTCGGGATCGAGTCGATCAAGAGCGCGGGCGGCTTCGTGCCCGTGCAGGATCCGACGACGGCACGCTTCGACGGCATGCCGCTCTCGGCGGTCGCCACCGGGCTGGTCGACGCGGTGCTCTCGCCCGAGGAGATGCCAGGTGAGCTGCGGCGCCGCCTCACGCCGGCCGGAGCGCGCCCGCTTCTCGACATCGCCGACGCTGGCGAGGCGCTCGACCGCATCCACGCGGCGCTCGGCGTCGCCTCGGGGATCGACTTCAGCGAGTACAAGTCGCGACCCTCGGGCACGGCCAGCGCACCGCCGAGCTCCGCATGCGCCAGGCGAGGAGCGCGAGCTTCATCGCGCAGTGCAAGCTGTCACGGTGGACCACCCGCAACGGCGCGCCAGGCTTTCTCGTTGGCCTCGTCGATGCCGATACGCGGCGTGTCGTCGATGCGACCCCCCCTCTGCGCGCTGCTCGGTTACACGCACCGCCAGCTCGTCGGCCGCGATCGCGACGACCTCATGGTCCCCGACCACGCCGTCGTCAAGGTCGCGCAAGCGGTCAAGGCGAAAGCCGAGCGAAGACGTAACGCGTGTTATGCGATTTGCGCGCTGGAAACGCCGACCGGGGTGGCATTATGGTTGTCTTGCAGAGCGCTGACCGCGTTGGTACTCCCTGGGCTATGAGACACTTGGCGGCGGGCCTCCTCCTCTTGATCCTCGGATGCAAGGGCGCGGGGTCTGGTCCTTCCGTCGCGGACGCGGCCGCAGACGGAGCGACCGTCGTGCCGAGCGCGACGCCAACCGAAGTGGTCTCCGCCGACGCGGGCCCCGTGGACGCGGAACCCGGAGGCGCCGAGGCCGGAGGCGCACCGGATGCCGAAGCGCGCCCCGATGGGGAGCTGACCCTCGATGTCCGGGGCGCCTACTGCACTTCGGAAAACCAGAACGCCCCCGGCTGCCATTCGTACACGTACGTGCTCCGCCAGACGGACGGCAAGCTCCGCGGAGGGAGACGCCGAAGCCCGGCGCCTCTCGGCGACGTCGACTTGCTCTTCAACCTGGCGAGAGAGGCCTTCGACGCCAAGCACACGTGCATTCCCAACGGACCCGACCGCGTAGGTCAGACCCTCAAGCTCCGGCGCAACGGCAACACGGAGACGGCGCGCGGCGGCTGCGGCCCACGCTTCGACGACGTGACGAAGCGCATCGAGAACCTCGCCGCCGGAAGCTAGGCCATGCGCCGCGGATCGCTGCGCTTCCGGAGGTAGCGCCGTCGACACTCGAGGCGCAGCGGGCTCAGACCGCGCTGAGGTGCCTCACGGACCCTTGCCCTCGATGATGTCGCGTCCGCGTAGTGCGCGACAGCGCGCCGCCTGCATCGATCGCCCCAGTGGCCAAAGCGCCGATCCCTTCCGGACCGAGCTCGCCAAGCGCCGCGTCGCCGTTTGCCTCATGCCCTCCCTCGATCGATTCACGCCTCGCCACGGCGACGCGGGACGATCTCGACGGCGACGGCAGGCCGGACTGGATCGTCAGCGGGCCGAGGGAGGTCGCCGTGTTCGTCGATCGCGCCGGCTGCCCGGACAATCGCGGAAGCTTCGCCACGGAAGGGCCGCTCGCGTTCGTGCACGTCGACACGATCAGCACCCCGGTTGCTGGCAAGCTGCGGGATCTCCGCGTCGACACCTGGCTCCATCACGGCGACCGTGCGCAGTACGTCTACGCGTGGACCGGGAGCACCTACCTCATCAAGAGCCGGCTGCGACGGACCCTCACCGTGGGCGGCGGGGATGGAGCCGACGGTGCGCACGGCGATGACCTCCAGCTGCGCATTTCCGATCAACGGATCGAGCGCGATCGCGGCGGTGATCGGGCTGGAGCGCGCCAAGATCTTCGCGCCGGCCTTTGTGCTCGCCTACCAGAGTGGCGACTGGGGAGCCTACGGTAAGTTCTCCGAGTGGTTCACCACGAACCGCGTGCACGCCTATGCGCAGACTGCGCCGCTCAATATCTACCAGGGCGATGCTGATCCGATCGTGTACGAGGCCCGCACCAGCGCGGTCGTGGAATCGCTACGAGCCGGCGGCGTCGCCGTCGGCCTCGCGCTCGTCGGGTTCGCGTGGTCGAGCGCGGAGTGTCCGTATGCGTCCAGCGCGCGGGATGGATTGCCGTGGCGCCGCACGTGCTCGCAGGCCCGCGGCCGTCGGGTCCGTCGAGGATGGGGTTGGGGGCGCCCGTTCATTGCCCCGCGAGCTTGGCTACGGGGGCTACGGGAGGACCGTCAGGACGCGATCCCGTGAACACGTACCTTTGGTGAGCATGTCGACGCGCTCTGTCGCGCCGTACCGCAGGCACGCAGGGTTCGTCGCCACCACCGTCCATCACCCGACCTCGCGCGGGGCGGCCGTGCACGGATCCCCCGCGCGCAGCGAGACAGCTAGCGATCGATCGCGATCGCGATGGTCGCGCCGCTGGTGGTCGGACGACCGCGGAACAGGACGGCGCCGCCCGCGCACACGTGCGCGTGCTCGTCGAG
>JAYTBL010000898.1:0-2878 GCA_043736975.1 Polyangiaceae bacterium | reverse complement strand
CGGTCGAGTACGGGACGCGACGGATGCCGAAGTAGAACTCGGAGTCGCCGCCGGTGGCGTAGGTCGCCGAGGGGTAGACGCCGTTCCAGTTGGCGTTCGACGCGACCAGGGCGTCGTCGGCGCGCACGGTGATGAGCTGCGCCAGGAAGTCGGCCCAGCCCTCGCCGAGGCCGCCCGCCATGTTCGTGTCGAGGCCGCTGCCGTCGCCTACCAGGCGGTTCGAGAGGACGTGACCCCACTCGTGGCTGACGATCTGATCGTCGAGCGCGCCGTCGATGTCCTTCGAGGGATCGCGCTTCATGGTGATGGTGACCGCGCCGGCCGCGGCGCTCTCGAGCGCCTGTCCGTCGGCGAGGTTGAGCGAGACCGCAGGGATGGTGACGTCGAGCGCGGTGCCGCCCATGAACGGAGGCGCGGCCGGCGACGCCGAGGTCGCCACGTTGACGATGATGATACCGACGCCGCCCGCGGCCTGGACCTTCTGCGCTTTCTGCACGAACGAGCAGTTGCCGCGGTGCACGAGCGCGATCTTGCCGGCGAGCGAGCTGTTGATGTTCTCGCACGCGTCGGCCGCATCGGCGCCGCCGCCGTCGGAGACGATCACCACCGGCCCGCTCAGGTCGAACGAGTCCTTGCCGAACTGCCCGGCGGTGCCGACCGACTTGATCCCGGCGTTGGGCGCCGGCGCGTCGACGGTGAGGCTGGCGTTGGTCGCGCCGCCGAAGAGATACATCTGGATGCGCGGCGAGGCGCCGTCGGGCGGGGTCGACGCGTTCGCGTTGTTGCGGCCGCTGAAGTCCTGCGTCTCGGCGAGGAGCGGGTCGCTCTGCTTGCCGCCGCGACCGAGGTTGTTCGCCTGGTGGTTGCCGGACTTCTCGTCGAAGCCGGAGTCGTAGAACCAGTCGTGCAGGAAGTTCGTGGTGTAGAACATCTGCGTGACCGCGGCCTTCACCGCCTCGGGTGTGGAGCCCGCGGAGGTGCTCGCAGTGTCGTACGAGTAGTCGAACGTCGCCGCGCTCGTGGTCTGCGCGATCGTGTCACCGCCGCTCGGGCTGTAGCCGTTGGGCTGGCCGACGTCCGAATACGCACGCACGTTGTTGCCCACGGTGGTGGTCGCCGCGGCCGGCAGCCAGGGGTCGTTCTTCGAGAACGGGAAGTTCTGCAGCGTGACGACGTTCGACGGGACGAACGTGGCCTTGAAGCCGCTCCGCGCGGGGACGACGAGCGGCACCGCATCGTTGCCCTGCGGGCCGTCCATCGGGAGCTTGGTCGTGGGATCGGCCCACACGCGGTACGAGTAGGCGTCGTACTTCACGAGGTCGTTGGAGAAGAGGATCTTCCCCGTGGTCGCGCTGACGACGTACGTGTGCGAGACGCCGTTCGCGAGGAGAAGCTCGGTGAACCAGCCAGCCTCGAGGCCCCCCTTGCTGGGGAAGTAGACGCGCTTGGCGCGCGCCGGCTGCGCGAGCGGGAACGACGACGACGAGCTGCCGAAGCGCTGGTAGTCACCCTGCTCGTCGAGCTGCGAGAACGAGGCCTTCTGTCCGGTCAGCCGCTGGTGCGCGATGGCGAGCGCCGAGGGCGCGTCGCTCTGGAAGCCGGCCTTGCTGCGGCTGACGTTGGTGGCGACGAGGCCCGACGCGGCGACCGGCTCGAAGCCGCGGCTCATGACGACGTTCAGGCCGCCGCGGAAGACCTCGACGCCCTCCACGCGCTGCGCGAACTTCGCGATGATGGGGCCGCGGCCACTGTCGTGAATGACCGCGGCCTGGAGCGTCGCGGTGGTGGAGCTCTTGAGCTTGAAGGTCGGCGCGACCGCCGTGAGGATCTCCTTGGCGGCGATCTCCGCGGTCTGGAACTTCGGCCAGTCGCTGCGCGAGAGCCAGACGAACGACGGCGCGCCCACGCTGTCGTTCGTGTGCGAGGCGGTGAAGTCACGCGGCGTGGCGCCAGGCGCGCGGGCAGGATCGGCGGGAGCCGAAGGCGCGACGTCCGAGGAGTTGCAGCCGAGGAACGCGACGAGCGCCGCCATGGAGGCGGCGCGGAGCTTCGTGGAGAGCATGATCGAGCGCTGACATAGACCAGTTTCGGCCGTGAAGCCACGCATGCGAGGCGTTCCGGCCACGCCGACAAGGACAGGCCGCTGTGCTAATTCGGAAACCATGAACGCGAGCGGCGACGAGGGCGTGCCCGATCTCACCAAGGCCTACGAGCCGCGGGCGGTCGAGAGCCGCTGGTACGACTTCTGGGAAAAAGAGGGCGTCTTCGAGGCAAACGACGACCCGAACGACACGCGGCCCGTCTACGTGGTCCCCCTCCCCCCGCCCAACGTGACCGGCTCGCTGCACATGGGCCACGCGCTCATGGTGACGCTCGAGGACGTGCTCGTCCGCTGGGAGCGCATGCACGGAAAGAACACGCTCTGGCAGCCCGGCATCGATCACGCCGGCATCGCCACCCAGACGGTGGTGGAGCGGCAGCTCGCCCGCGAGAACAAGACCCGGCACGACCTCGGCCGCGAGAAGTTCATCGAGCGCGTCTGGCAGTGGAAGGACGAGAGCGGGGGCATGATCGCCAAGCAGATGCGCGTGCTCGGCGCCTCGCCCGACTGGCGTCGCACCAAGTTCACGATGGATCCCGATCTCGGCGTCGCCGTGACCGAGGCCTTCGTGCGCCTCTACGAGGCCGGGCTCATCTACCGCGCCACGCGCCTCATCAACTGGTGCCCCGAGTGCCTGACCGCGCTCTCCGATCTCGAGGTCGAGAACGAGGAGGGCGCGAACGGCGAGCTCTTCCAGTTCGCCTACCAGGTCGAGGGCAGCGAGGAATTCCTGGTGGTCGCCACCACGCGCCCCGAGACGATGCTCGGCGACACCGC
>JAYTBL010000897.1:0-2884 GCA_043736975.1 Polyangiaceae bacterium | reverse complement strand
CGTTCTTTCGTCCGCTCGCGCTCTCGTACGTGCTCGCGGTGGGCGCGTCGCTGGTGGTGGCGCTCACGGTGACGCCGGCGCTCTCGCTGATCCTCCTCGCGAGGACGAAGCGCCCCACGAAGGCGACTCCGCTCGCCGCATGGGCGGCCCGCAAGGTCACGCCGCTCCTGAACGCGGCGCTCGATCGGCCGCTGCCGGTGCTCGGCGTCGTCGCGCTGGCGTTCGCCGCGGCGGGGATCGCGCTGCCGTTCTACGGCGAGAGCTTCCTCCCCCAGTTCAAGGAGACGGACTTCCTCATGCACTGGGTCGCGAAGCCCGGCACCTCGATCGAGGCCGTGCGCCGCACCACGCTGCGCGTGAGCGAGGAGCTGCTCACGGTGCCGGGCGTCACGCATTTCGGCTCGCACATCGGCCGCGCCGAGGTGGCGGACGAGGTGGTGGGCCCGAACTTCGCGGAGCTGTGGATCAGCGTGGACGAGGGCGTGCCCTATGCGCCGACGGTGCAGCGGATCCAGGGCATCGTCGACGGCTACCCGGGCATCACGCGCGACGTGCAGACCTACCTCCAGGAGCGCGTGAAGGAGGTCCTCACCGGCGCGAGCGGCGCGATCGTGGTGCGGATCTCCGGCCCCGATCTCGCGGTGCTGCGCGAGCGCGGCGCCGAGGTGGCCAAGGTGATCGGCGCGATCCGCGGCGTGAAGAACCTCAAGGTCGAGCCGCAGGTCATCGTCCCGCAGGTGAGCATCCGCCTGCGCCCCGCGGCGGCGGCAGCGCTGGGCGTCTCGCCCGGCGAGCTCCAGCGCATGACCGCGACGATGCTCCAGGGCCTGCGCGTCGGTGAGCTCTATCGCGAGGGCCGCGTGCTCGACGTGATGGTGGTCGGACCGGATCGCTACCGCAGCGAGGTCAGCATGCTGCGCGAGCTCCCGGTGTGGACCGCCGCAGGCACGACGGTGCGCCTCGCCGATCTCGCCGAGGTCACCGTCCAGCCCTCGCCGAACATCGTGCAGCGCGAGGGCGCCGCGCGCCGCCTCGACGTGTCGTGCGACGCCGACGGTCGCGATCTCGGATCGGTCGCGAAGGACGTCCAGGCGGCGCTCCAGCAGGTCACGTTTCCGCCAGCGCATCACGCCGAGGTGCTCGGCGAGTGGCAGGCGCGCGAGGCGGCGCGCGGGCGCCTCCTCGGGCTCGCGGCGCTGGCGCTGTTCGGGATCGGGGTCATCCTCTATTCGGACTTCGGCAGCGCGCGGCTCGCGGGGCTGGTCTTCGCGAGCCTTCCCTTCGCGCTGGTGGGCGGCGTGGCGGCGGTGGGGCTGACCGGCGGCGTGATCTCGCTCGGCTCGACGGTGGGCTTCGTCACAGTGCTCGGCATCGCGGCGCGCAACGGGATCATGCTGGTGAGTCACTTCCGCCACCTCGAGACCGAGGAGGGCATGACGTTCAGCCGCGAGCTCGTGCTGCGCGGCACGCTGGAGCGGCTCCTGCCGATCCTCATGACCGCGCTCGCGACCGGCCTCGCGCTCTTGCCGCTGGCGCTGCGCGGCGACAAGCCGGGCTACGAGATCGAGCATCCGATGGCGGTGGTCATCCTGGGCGGGCTCGTCTCGTCGACGCTGATGAACCTCCTGCTCTTGCCCAGCCTCTACCTGCGCTGGGGCTCACCCGCGCCGCGCGACGCCGACGAGCCGCACGGGGGCCTCGCTGCAGAGCGATCGGGAGGGTAGCGATCGCTTCTCGCGGTCTACGTCGGCGGTTCGGCGGCGCAGCGCACGTTCTCGAGCTGGTAACCGTCGTCGCTTCGCACGAGCACATCGCGCAGTCCGAGCGAACGTAGCTCCGCGATCGCGACGTGCAGGCGGTTGCGCGCCGCCTTCTCGAGCGCCTTCGTCGGTCGCCTTTCCGGCCAGCCGGCTGCGATGAGATCGTCGGCGGAGCGCCGACCATTGGTCGGCGTGGTGGCGAGCGCGTGCAGGATGCGCTTCAGACGCGGCTTGCCCGACAAGCTGACGACCACGCCTCGCGCGCGGAACCCACGGCCCTCCGCCAGGACGTAGACGGGAACCTCGACGCGGCGCCGCTGTCGTCCCAGAGGGGACCTAGGATCCGCTCGACGGCTTCGAGCCCGACATCATCGGCGATGACCGAGAACGCTCCGAGCACGCGACGCTCGGAGGGCCCCAGAAGCGCGACGCTCACCCCGAAGGCCTCCTCGGTGCGCGCGGGGATGGACTCCGATCGCGGGCCCGAAGCCTCGAGGAAGCGCTCACGGACGAAGTCCCACCCGTACGTGCGAAGGCGGTTCGCGAGCAGGACCAGGTGGGCCGGCAGGCCGTCGGTCCGGGCGACGATCTCCTCCACCGCTCCGGCCGGCATGCCCATCAAGGTCGTCTCGCTCTCTCCCGCGATTCGCCAGAAGAGCCGCGAGCCCGACGCCCTGTCGAGCGGGAGCAGCGGGTGGAGCACCTCGCCGCCGAGGCCGATCGGCCGCCGCGCCGTGGCGAGGAGCGTCAGCCCTCGCTCCTTGCTCGCGGCCATGACCCGCGCGGCGATCGAGGTTGGTATCGCGTCGGCCCCGTCGAGCACGAGGGTGCGTGCGCCGCGCTCCACTACCCGGCCGAGAGCGCGCGAGAAGTCGCAGGGAGCGACCGAGCAAGCGGCGGCGATTCGCTCGGCGAGATCGGCTTCGCTGGTCGAACGCTCGGCGCTCACCCACAAGGTGTGTTCGTCGCGTCCCGTGACGCTCGCGACGAGGTAGCTCTTGCCGACGCCCGGCAAGCCCACGACCGTGAGCCAGCCGGGGCGCGCGGCTATCGCGGCGATCAGACCCGCTGGCTCGGCATCCCGCGCGACGGATCGGTCTGCCGTCATCTCCGACCGATCTTGA
>JAYTBL010000896.1:0-15662 GCA_043736975.1 Polyangiaceae bacterium | reverse complement strand
CCGAGGAGAGGCGGAGCAGCTTGGTCTTGAAATCCTCGAGCCGCGGACCGAACACGTTGCCCACCGCGGCCTGGAGCGAGCCGTCGAGGTAGACCCAGATCGGCCAGCGGTACTTGAGCGTCGCGATCGCCGCGCTGCGGTCGGTGAGGCGGCCATAGAGGTACCCGCGCATGGGGCCGCTGCCGCCGAGCACGATCTGCTCGGTGAACGGGATCACCGCGCCGCTGGAGACGGGATCGACGAAGAGCGTCGTCACGGCGAGGCTCACCGTGCGGTTATTCTTCAGATCGACGAACCCGCCGATCGACCCGCCGTAGCGGAACCAGTTGTCGGCGGAGCGCCGCACGTTCGAGCCGAGCTCGCCCTCGAGCTCGAGGCGCAGGCCAGTCTGCGACGCGGGCCGCGGATCGCGCGTGTCGATGGTGAACTCCGCGCGCTCGTAGGCCGCGGTGTAGCCGCGATCGAAGCCGGGCGGCGCCTCGAACCGGCCGGCTCGGATGTTCTCCGGGACCGACGGTTCGGCGCAGCACGCGTCGTCGCGGAAGGAGACGTAGCGCACGCCGCCCTCCACCGTGATCCGGCTGCCCTTCCACCAGGTCGACTCGAAGACGGGGCGGGCTTGCAGCTTGTCGATGCCGTAGCGCGCGCGGTTGGCCTGGCGTGAGCTCGGGCCGAGCCCGTGGAACAGCTGATCGGGGCGATGGACGCCCTCGAAGCGGAGATCGAGCGTCGCGTCCTTGCCAAGCGGGATCTTGTCCGCGACCGCGCCCTGGAGCCAGTCGGGGCCGAGCGTCGAGAAGTGGAGGCGCAGGTGATTGTCGGGTGCGAGGAGGTCGTCCCAGAACGCGTAGATGCCGACGCTGGGGCGGAAGCCAAGATCGAGGAAGAACGTGGGGACGATGCCCGCCTTCTTCTCCGGACCGAAGACGAAGAAGTCGCGGACCGCGGTGGGCCACTGGTTCTTCTCGGCGGTCGAGATCAGCCAGCCGAGCGGGCGCCGGATGACGTACTCGGTGAGGAAGTAGACCGGCGAGACGAGCACGCGCGGAATCCAGAGCGCGACGTCGCCCGCGGTGGTCGGCTCGCCGCCGCGTCCGTCGTAGTCGGGCACCGCGCGCTTCGGGCTCTCACCGCCGGGCGGTGCGGGCGGGGCGGGCGGTGCGGGCGGGGCGGGAGGCGTGGCGGACGCCGCTTCGGACGCCGGTGCGTCCTTCGCGTCCTTCGGCTCGCTCGGCTCCTTCGCTTCGTTCGCGGGTGCAGGGGCGGGCGGCGGTGGTTCCTGCGCCAGGGCCGCGCTCCCGGCGAGCGTGACGAGCGACGCGACGGATGCCGCGAGGAGATTCGAGAGGCGCATTCCTGATCGCAAGCCTCCGGACCATACGATTGAACGGCGCTCTTTAGAAGGCCCTCTGTTGCGTATCGCGGCGATCGACCCGCTCACTCGCGCGCGAGGGTGGCGCTGGAGCGCAGCAGCTCGGCCGCGAGCTCCTGCTTGCCGCGCTCGCGCCTCTTCGCCGCGGGCTTCACGTCGCCGAGCAGGGGGATGACCACGTCGCGCAGGCGCGGCGGCAACACCACCTCGAGGTACTCGTAGGCCGTGCCGCGAAGCGCTGGGTCCTCGGAGCGCATCGCGCGGTAGGCGATCGAGAGCGGCTCGCGCTCGAGCACCAACCCCAGCACGGTGAACGCGTGCGCGAGCCCGCGATGGAGGTCGTCGTTCGTGGGCGCCGGCGCGCCGGTCGTCGGCGCGCTCGGGCGCGGGCCGCGGTACGGGGCCTCGTCGCTCGCGCGCTCCTCCGGCGTCTCGGCCGGCGCCGCCGCGTGCCAGCTCGCGCGGCCCTCGGTCAGCTCGTGGAGCGCGATCTCGAACACCTCCTCGCGATCGAGCGCGGCGGGGGCCTCGTCCTGCATCTGGGTCAGCCCGAGGGCGACCTGCACGCGGACCTCGAAGACCGGGTCGCGGAGCGCCATGAGCATTCCTGTCGCGGCGCGCCGCGTCCGGCAGACCTTGAGCACCCGCGGGATGCGGCGGCGTACGCGCGGATCGACGTCGGGGTCGAGCAGCGCATCGAGCAGCTGGCCCGTCGCCTTCGGCGCGAACTTGCGCAGCGCGCGGACCGCGTCGCGCACCACCGCGTCGTTCGCGAGGAGCGGGATGGCGAAGGCCACGAGCGCCGACGTCAGCGGCGCGACGAGCGCCGCCTTGACGCGCGCGGTATCGCCCGAACGCAGGACCGCCGCGCGCGCGGCGACCGGATCGCTGGCGACGTCGAGCGCGGGACCGCTGCCCGGGTCGCGAGCGGCGCCGGCGAGGTCGTTCGCGCCCGACCGCGACAGCTCGGTCTGCCCGGAGGCCGCGAGGAGGCGACCGTCCTTGTCCTTGTGGAACTGCTCGATGCGCTTCAGCAGCTTCTCGCGGTCGAGGAGCGCCGTGGTCTCGGCGAGCGTCTTCCTGGTCGTGAGGTCGGATGCCTCGTCGTCCTCGAGCGCGACGGCGCCGGATTTCAAGCTCGACGCCAGCGCCGAGACGTAGCCGTCGTGCAGGCGCGCCGCGACGATCCACGCGAAGGCCGCCGTCGCGAGCGCCAGGGCGAGGACCGCGCGGGTCGCGATCTCGGTGTCGAGGTGCACCACGGCGAGCAGCGCGACGCTCCCGATGGCGGTGCCCACGCGGTCCGCACCCACGTCGATGATGGTCTTGGTGGCGCGCTTCTTCGCGGTCGCGAGCGGCGTGTAGAACAGCTCGTATGCCGAGCGGTAGACCGAGTTACGCGTCACGGCCTCGGCGCCGCGCAGGAAGACGACCGGCCAGAGCGTCGGCGACACGAGCGCGACGATCGCGAACACCGCCACGGTCAGGGGCTGCGCCTTGACCGTACCCGAGAGTCCGCGCCACTCCAGGAGAGGACGCGAGAGCCCGGTCTGCGCGGCGAACGACAGGAGCCCGACCACCATGTTGAAGAGCGCGAAGAACGCGAGGAGGTCCGCGCCCTTGCCGTAGGTCCTGATCGCGTGCGCGCTGAGCAGCCAGTCGAGGAACGCCTGGATGAGCGCGCCGGCCAGGACGAGGAGCGCGAGGTCGCGCAGGTACGGCGTCTCGCGCACCACCTTCCATCCGCCGCCGGTGAGCGTCTCCGGCGCGATGCCGGCGTGCGTGTCGCCGCGCGCCGTGCTCAACGCGCCCCACAGGCCTAGGACGTTGATGCCCGCGAGGAGCGCCAGCATCATCGGCACCGAGAGGTGCGCCGAGGCGCGCCACACCACGACGCCACCGACGACGCCGCCCACCGTTCCGCCGCTGGCGATGCGGCCCACGATCCGCTTCGCGACGTGCGGATCGAAGCGCTCGTTCACGAGCGACCAGAACGCGCTCACGATGGCGGAGCCGAAGATCGCGGAGTGGAGGTACACTGCCATCGCCGCGCCGCGCGCATGCGTGAGGCTGAGCCACCACTCGAGCAGGAAGAGGATCGCGCTCAGCGCGAAGAGCGCGGGGACGACACGCGCCGGGCCCCAACGCCGCAGCGCCCGCGAGATCCCGACCACCGATACCGACGACACCACCGCCGCGCCGATCATCGCGCCCGGCAGCGCGCCGAGCCCGAAGTGCGTCAGGAAGAGCGTGTCGCGCGTCGCCTTGCCGGCGACGTGCTGCGCGACGAGCGAGCCGGACGCGATCGTCGCCGGCCACACGGCCGTGATCGCCCCCGAGGACTTGGCGCTTCCTTTCATCGTCGCGGCCAAGGGTATCAACAAAGTCACAGCGCCGCCGTGTGCTGGGGTGAGCGAGCTTAACTGTGGTCGCCGATATTGCGACCCGGGTTAGCATCACGAGCCCGATGGAACGAGACGCAGCGAACGCAAACAAGGGCCTCCTCGATTCGCTCCTCTCGGTCTTCGCCGACGTCAAGGCGGGGGAGGGGGTGACGGCGCTCATCCTGATGGCCGACGTCTTCCTTCTGCTCGTTGCCTACTATCTCCTGAAGACGGTGCGCGAGCCGCTCATCCTCGAAGGAGGCGGCGTCGAGCTCAAGAACTACGCGACGGCGTGTCAGGCCGTCGCCCTCATGGCGTTCATCCCGGCGTACGCGGCGCTGACGAAGCGGCTCAAGCGCATGACCCTCATCACGGTCACGCTCGTGTTCTTCGCGTCGAACCTCGTGTTGTTCTGGGTCCTCGCGTTGCTGAAGGTTCCGTACATCGGGTTTGCCTTCTTCGTCTGGCTGGGCTGCTTCAGCCTCACCGTGATCGCGCAGTTCTGGTCGCTGGCGAACGACATCTACACGCCCGAGCAGGGCAAACGGCTCTTCGCGATCGTTGGCATCGGCTCGTCCGTCGGCGCCGTCGCTGGTTCCTTCGTCGCGAAGAAGTTCTCGGAGAAGGCGGACCCCAAGCTCCCCGACAGCCCACCTGCCGTCAGCCCTTACGCGACGATGGTCATCGCCGCGGTGCTGCTCCTCGTGTGCCTCGGCCTCGCCTGGTACGCCAACTCGCGCGAAGGCGCCGCTCAGCAAGGCGGCGCGAAGTCGGACGAGAAGCCGATTGGCGGCAAGAACGGCCTGGCTCTCCTCCTCGCCGACCGCTACCTCCTGCTCATCGCCGTGCTCATCCTCGTGCTCAACCTGGTCAACACGACGGGCGAAACGATCCTCGACCTCAGCATGCTCGAAGAAGCCAAGCGCGTGACGCCGGGCTACGACCTCATGACCAAGGAGCAGCAAGGGAACGCAATCAAGACCTTCGTGGGGCCGTTCCGCGGAGACTTCTTCTTCTGGGTCAACTTGGTCGGCGCCTTCACGCAGCTCTTCCTCGTGTCGCGCATCTTCAAGTACCTCGGCCTACGCGTGGCGCTCTTCTCGCTGCCGGTCATCGGATTCCTCGTCTATGGCGGTATCGCGATCATGCCGGTGCTCGCTCTCGTTCGCATCGGCAAGATCGCCGAGAACGCTTGCGACTACTCCCTCTACAACACCACCAAGCAGGCGCTCTGGCTGCCGACCACCCGCGAGCAGAAGTACAACGCGAAGATGACGATCGACTCCTTCATCGTACGGGCGGGCGATCTGATCGCCAGCGGTGCGTCGATCGCGTTCCTCGCGATGGGGTTCGGCGTGCGGACGTATGCGATGGTCAACCTCGCCTTCGTCGCTTTCTGGACGGTTCTCGTGATCGTGATCGGCCGCGAGAACCTCAAGCGGACCGAGAAGATGGAGAAGGATCCAGACGCGGGCGCCAAAGGCGAAGAAGAGGCGGCGGCTGCGTGACGTCAGCACGCTCTGCCGCGTCCCTGTTCAGCACCTTCAGCGTCGTCGGCGGCGGAGCGTGAGCGCGGCGCCGAGGGCGAGCGCTCCGCAGATCGCGAGCGGCGACGTCTTGCGCGAGCGCGAGTCGCGGCCCGCGGAGCACGCGGAGGCGGCCTGCGGCGTCGTCGACGACTTCTTCTTGTTCGTGGTCGAGGCGGGCCCCTCGTCGGTGGTCTCGGTGTCGGGGTCGGGGGTGTCGTCGCTCTGCGGGGTGGTACCGGGCGGCGTCGGGGTGGAGCTCGGCGCGCCGGTGAGCGGATGACCGGCGGTGATCGCGGCGTCGGTGATGAGCTTCGCGTGCGAGGCGGTGTCGCTGAAGATCGAGGGGCGGTCCTTGCAATCCTCGTCGATGCCGCGCGAGGTGACGCCGATGACGTTGCCCGCGGCGTCGAAGAGGGGGCCGCCGCTGTCGCCGAAGCACGTCGACTCGCCGGTGACGATCTCGCCTACCGGCACGGTGACGGGCAGGCTCTTGCCCTGCTTCGTCTTGTACGCGTAGGTGGCCGGCCCGACGGCGTCGACCTTGATGCCGGTCCTCTCGTAGCGCGAGCTGGTGGGCGTGCCCGCGCCGTCATCGCCGTAGCCGCTGGTGGTCGCCGACTCGCCCACCGTGAGCGCGGTGAGGCGCACCGGCTTGACGAGCGCGCCGGGCACGTCCTTGTCGAGCTGGAGGAGGGCGATGTCGTTGCCGCAGCCGCTGTTGCCCTTCGGCGTGTCGACGAAGATCGTCTTCGCGGTCGCGACCTTCGCGCCTGGCGTGAGGCCGATCGAGATCGACATCGTGGAGGGGCTGTTCTGCGTGGTGAACGTCCCGCACTCGCTGGTCTCGTTCATCGCCGAGACGCAGTGGCGCGCGGTCGGGACGAGGTTCGGCGCAATGAGCGTGCCGGTGCAGTACTCCCCGGGCCGCCGAGCGCGATGTAGACCACGGCGTTGTCAGCGGCGGTCGAAGGCGAGCCGTTGACGATGGGCTGCGCGACGCGGATGGCCCTGCCGCCGGCGGGCCGGCCGGCGACCTCCGTGGAGCAAGCCACGGCGAGGAGCAGGAGCGGGAGGAGCGCGCGTCCGTTCATGACGGGCCCGTGGTGCATCGCTCGTTCCACGCGCGACGGTGCGCTCGCGCGCGGGAACTCCCGGAGGATCTGCGACGCAGCCTGGACCGCGCTCGGGATCGCGCGGGCTCCTGGATCGGGCGGGGGAGGTGAGCGGATCGATCGTCGCGGCAGGCAGCGCCCGCCGCGAGCGGTCACTCGTCGAGGGCGAGCTTGATGCGCGACGAGGCGCCTTCCTGGATGGTCACGCTCGTCGCCTTGATCTTTCCGGTCGCGGTCTCGCAGCGAAGCTGGTGCGGGCCGAGCGGGAGGTCGATCCCGGCGACGGGCGTGGGGCCGAGCGCCTTGCCGTCGACGGCGAGCTGGCATGCGCCTGGCGACGCGGTGACGAGCAGGCGACCCATGCCATGCGGCACCGGACCGAGCTTCACGCTGCCCGCAGGGCTCGGCGCGCCGCCCGCGCCAGGGAGCGAGTCGACGCTGACCGACGGCGGCTCGGCGCTGCTGGCGGCCGGCGCGGGGAGCGCGGTGACGACGGCGGGCGCGGCGTTCGCCTTGGCGGCCGCGTCGGTGCGGGCGGCGTTGCCGTTGCCGCGCGACTTCCAGCCGAGCCCCGCGCCCGCGCCGAGCGCCATCACCACGAGCGCGACGGCCCCCACGGCGATCCAGGCGGTGCTCCGTGGGCGCGGAGCGGAGACGGTGATCGACGCGTACGACGTGTTCGGCGTGTGCCACGACGGTCCGGTGGCGCCGGAGTGCGGGTATGGCGGGATGGAGCCGTTCGCAGGGGGAGGGACGCTACCGGAGCGCGCGCCGTCGGGTGAGTGGGCGGGCTGGCCGGCCGCGGGGTGGGCGCCGCTGGCAGGAAAGAACCCGGCGAGCGCCGGCGGGCGATCGCTCGCGCGGAGGACGGGCAGGGCGTTCGTCGCGTCGGGGTCGATGGCGGCGGTCGCGATGAGCGGCGTGGGCAGCCGCAGCGGCGACGCTTCGAGCTCCTGGAGCAGGTTCCGGAGGCGCCCGGTGACCTCGTCGAAGGTCTGGATGCGGCGCTTGAGATCGACCTCGAGGCAGCCCCGCACGATGGTGCGCAGCGACTCGGGGACGTGGGGCGCGCACTGGTCGATGCTCTTCGGCTTCGTGGTCGCGATCTTGACGATGAGCGCGTTGAAGTTCCGCGCCTCGTACGCGCGGTAGCCGCAGAGCGCCTCGAACAGGATCGCGCCGAAGGCGAACACGTCGGTCCGGCCGTCGAGGTGGGCCTCGCCGCGCGCCTGCTCGGGGCTCATGTAGAGCGGCGAGCCGAGCACGGTGCCGGCGATGGTGAGCGCGTGGTTGACGTCGTCCTCGAGGAACTTGCTGACGCCGAAGTCGAGCAGCTTCGGCATCGGCGCGCCGCTCTGCGGCTTGTGCAGGAAGACGTTCGTGGGCTTGAGGTCGCGGTGGACGATGCCGCTCTTGTGGGCCGCGGCCAGCGCATCGCCGACCTCGACCATCACGATCGCGAACTCGTACACCGTCATCGGCGGGTTCTGCCGGCGGAGCGCGACCTCGAGCGTGAAGCCGGTGAGCAGCTCCATCACGAGGAACAGCTGCCCCTCGTCCGTCTGGCCGACGTCGTGGATCTCGATGATGTTCGGGTGGTTGATCCGGGCCGAGACCTTGGCCTCCTTCAGGAACCGCGCAGCGGCCTCGGGAGTCTTCGCCACCTGAGAGTTCATGAACTTGATGGCGAGCGTGCGCTCCGTGAACGTGTTGGTCGCAGACCACACCTCGGCCATCCCCCCGCTGCCGAGCAGCTGGTTCAGCCGATACTTGCCTGCGACTACCTTCCCGTTCTCCATCGTTCAGCCGCGGTCTTTCCCGAGTGCGATCACGAGATCGTCATACCTCCGTCGATCACAAGGGTATGTCCGGTCAAGTAACTGGCAGCGTCCGAGGCCAGGTAGAGGGCCCCTCCGGCGATCTCGTCGGGCTGCCCGTACCGCTTCATCGGTGTGATTTTCATCACTTCTTCGAGGAGGACGTCGTTCTTCAGGACCGCCGCGGCGAATTTCGTGTCGACGAACCCCGGAGCGATGGCGTTCACCCGGATCTTGTTCGCCGCGAGCTCGCTGGCGAGGGTCTTGGTCATCGAGATGACCGCCGCCTTGGTCATCGCGTAGACGCCCTGGAGCGGTGACCCCACGAGGCCCGCCACGCTCGCCACGTTCACCACCGAGCCCGGCGCCTCGCGGCCCCGGAGGTGCTTCACGAGCTCGCGGGTCATCCAGTAGTAGCCCTTCACGTTGACCTGGAACGTCTTGTCCCAGGCGCCTTCGTCGGGCGGGTTCGTCGGGTCGACGAGGGGGCCGAAGTGGGGGTTCGTGGCGGCGTTGTTGACGACGATGTCGACCTTGCCGAACTTCTTCACCGCGGCGTCGACGAGGGCGGCGCAGTCGTCCTCCTTGCCGGTGTGAGCGGCGACCGCGAAGGCGCTCGGCCCGATGGAGTCGGCGACCCCCTGGAGGCCCTCGATCTTGCGGGAGGCGAGCACGACCTTCGCGCCATTGGCGGCGAAGCAGCGGGCGATCGCCTCACCGATCCCGCGGCTTGCACCCGTGACGATCGCCACCTTGTTGTCGAGATTGATCGCGACCGACATGTCGGCCAGCCGTAGCACGGATGCCGCCAGGCCGCAGGCCCCGGGCAACGGAAAATTCCGCGTCGGGCTGCGTCAACGCGGGGTCAACGCGGGGTCATCGCGGGGTCAGCCGGCGTCATCCGATGAACGCGCCGAGCACGCGGAAGCGGTCGTAGCGGTGCCGGACCAGCTCGTCGGGGGTGCGCTGGAGGAGGTCGCCGAGGGCCTCGGCGACCGCGGCGTCCACGAGGCGGGCCGCCAGCCCAGGATCCTGATGGGCGCCTCCCGCAGGCTCCTCGATCACGCGGTCGACGACGCGGAGGTCGAGCAGCTCGGGGGCGGTGATCCGCAGGCGGAGGGCCGCCTCGTCGGCCTTGCCGCCGTCCTTCCAGAGGATCGACGCGCAGCCCTCCGGGGAGATGACGCTGTACGTGCCGTACTCGAGCACGTTCACGCGGTTCGCGACGCCCAGCGCCAGCGCGCCGCCCGAGCCGCCCTCGCCGATGATCGTGGCGATGACGGGGACCGGCGCCCGCGACATCGCCGCGAGGCACGCGCCGATGGCCTCGCTCTGCCCGCGCTCCTCGGCGCCGAGGCCGGGGTAGGCGCCGGGCGTATCGATGAACGTGAGGATCGGCAGCCCGAAGCGCGCCGCCAGCTCGTAGATGCGGCGCGCCTTCCGGTAGCCCTCGGGGTGGGGCATCCCGAAGTTTCGCTTCACGTTCTCCTTGGCCCCGCGACCCTTCTGGTGCCCGAGCACCGCGACGCTGCGCCCGTGGTACCGCGCGAGGCCGGCGACGATCGAGGCGTCGTCGGCGAAGCTGCGATCGCCGTGGAGCTCGACGAAGTCCTCGAAGAGGAACCCAAAGTAATCGAGCGTATACGGGCGGTTGGGATGCCGCGAGAGCTGCACCTTCTGCCACGGCGTGAGGTCGGCGAAGAGCTCGCGGGTGAGCCGCCCGCACTTCTCCTCGAGCCTCCGCAGCTCGCCCTCGAACTTCCGGTCGTTCTCGGCGAGGGCGCGCAGCTCCCGGACGCGGGCCACGAGCTCGACGACGGGCTTCTCGAAGGGCAGGACGTGCGATGCCACGGCCCCGGCCTATACACCGGGCAGCCTCCCCTCGCGAGTCGCATCCGAGGCTGCTACGGTCCCGCCTATGAGCTACCCGATGGGACCCCAGAATCCTCCTGGCTATGGTCCGCCCCCCGCGGGCGGTTACGGCGGCGGCTACGGTCCGCCAGGCTTCGGCGGCCCGCCCGGCGGCTCGGGCGGCCCGCCCGGCGGCTTCGGCGGCCCCCCGCCCGGCTTCGGCGCCGGCGGCGGCGGCGACCGCATGGCCGCGGAGGGGAAGATCAAGCCGGCCGCGATCACGATGCTGATCTTCACTGTCATCGGCATGCTCTTCCAGCTGTTGGGGCTGGGGATGCACGTGCTCGGGACGGGGATGAACCTCGCCAACAACGAGGGCGGCTCCGACGCCGCCGCGCAGCTCATGTCCGGGGTGGGCGGGATCGTCATCAACGTCTGCGGTCTGCTGGCTGGCGGCTTCTGCATCTACGCCTTCCTCAAGATGATGAAGCTCCAGGGCCGCGGCATGGCCTATACGGCGATCATCTTCAGCATGGTCCCGTGCCTCGGAAGCTGTTGCTGGGTGAACATGTTCGTGGGCATCTGGGCGCTCGTCGCGATGAGCGATGAGAACGTGAAGGCCTCCTTTACCTGACACGTGAGGCGGACGGAAGGTCTCACATGAGACCTCCAGCCCGCACCGAAACGACGCGTAACCACGCGTGAAACGAGCCTCGGGTGCGGATGTGGGATGGACCCGGATCTGCACGCGGGTGACCCGTGGACCACGCCAAGCGCACGCTCTTCTTTCCGTCGCGCGCGGCGCCCCGCCTGGACTCACGCCCGAGCGAGCGGCCGACGCTCCGGACGCTGCCGCCGCCGGCCACGACGTCGATCCTCTAGCTGAGTGCGTCGGCGCTCGAGAGCGTGACCGAGGTCCAGAGCAGCTGGCGGCCGGACTCGACGTCAGCGTCGCGGCGAACGGTTTCGCCGTCGGCTTCGCGGCCAGCGCTGACGAGGCGCTCGGCCTGCGCGTGGACGGGACGCCGCTGCGCGTCGCGGAGCGCATGCGCGTGCGGTCCGGCGCGGTCCGTCATGTCGCGGTCGACGGCGCGGCGGACGACGACGGGCTCGCGCTCCAGGTCGACGCGGACGACGCGCGAACGCTGGTGGCCGACGGCGTGACGCTGCGCCTCGCGGTGGCGGGCGGCGCGGTCCAGGCCGCCACGCGCGGCCGGGACGGCACTACGCGGGTCGTGAGCCTCTGGCCCGCGCCTGGCGCCCGCGTCGCGCCGTTCCTGGTGCGCGCGGCGGCGCGCGAGCAGGGCGGAGCGGTGGTGGCGCTGGGTCGCGGCTCGACGCTCTGGGTCGGCCTCGTCGACGCGCAGCTCGCGGCCGAAGGCCCGCTGGTCGCGCTCCCGCGAGCGGCGGCGGCGGTCGGGGCGCCCGCGGTGGCAGCCTGGGGCGGCGGCGGCGCCCTCGCGTGGGCCGAGCGAACCGCTGGCGCGGGGTACGTGGTCGTCGTCGCGTCGCTCACCAGCGCCGCCGACGGCGAGGCGGAGGCGCCCACCGTGCGCGTCCTGGGCGTCGGGATGTCGCCGGCGCTCGCGGCGCTCCCGGACGGCGATCTGCTCCTGGCTTACGCGGTCGGCGGCGCGGGCGCGCACCGCGTCGTCTTGCAGCGCCTGGCGCGGGACCTCGCGCCGCGCGGTGAGCCGATCGCGCTCTCTCCCGAGGCCCTCAACGCCGGCCAGCCCGCGATCGCGGTGGCCGCCGGCGGCCGCGCGCTCGTGGGGTTTCTTCGGCGCGGAGCCGGGCCGCGCGCCCAGCGTGCTGGCGACCCCGTTCGCGTGCGATCCCGGGCTGTGAGTCAAGTCAGGGCCTGAGCAAGCTCAGCCGACTGCCGCCACGGCAGTCACCAGCTCTCCAGCTCCACGCTCTTCACCGTCTCCTCGATCGAGCTGGCCGGCGCGTAGCCGAGCTCGCTGCGCGCCTGGCGGTCGTCGACCATGCAGACGTAGCGGATGTGATCGAGCTCCGGCGCCGGGAAGGTGGTCAGGCGGAATGCCCACAGACGCTTCAAGATCGCCTTGCCGAAGCTGTACGGGATCGGGATGCTCGGCTTGCCGAGGATCTTCACGATGTGCGAGAGCGGCAGCGGCTCCGGGCCGGCGACGTTGTAGATGCCACGCCGAGCCGGCACGAGCGCGCGGCCGATCGCCCGCACCACGTCCGACTCGTGGATGATCTGCACCATCGGATCGAAGCCGAGCAGGGTCGGGATCGTGGGGAGGCGCAGAAAATTCGAGGCCGCGTTGTGCACGCCGCCCACGATGTGCACCGGACGCAGGATCACCGTCTCCGTCTCCGGGTGCCTCCAGAAGAAGCCCTGCGCGAGCATGTCGACCTCGATGAGGTCGCGGATCTCGCCGAACCGCGCGCCGCCCAGTAGCGGCGCGTCCTCGTTCAGGAACTGCGCGTTGTCGGGCTGCGGCCCGTAGACGTTCGCGCTCGAGAGCACCACCAGCTTCGGCACCTTGAAGTGCGCGACGTACTCGAGCAGCCTCTGGAAGCCCGCCACGTTCCACGAGTGGTGCTCGGCCTGCGAGGCCCGCGGATCATGCATGACGCCGAGGTGGATGACAGCCTCGATCGGCTCCGACCGGAACAAGTCCTTCAGCTTCTTGCGGCGGATGTCGAGCTGCTCGTGAACGACGTCCTTCGGCTTGTCGGGGAAGGGGCGGCGATCGACACCGATCACGCGGCGCTGGCGATGCTGCACGCGCACCACGTGCTTGCCCAGGCGCCCGCACGCGCCGGTGACGAGGATGGTGCCCTCGCCCCGCGGCAGCGCGGGCGACGGCGGCGGCGGCTGGCTCGCGGGCCGCACGGGGCGCAGCGGCGAGGCCATCAGAAGAAGATGCTCTTCCGCGCCTTGAGGCCGCGGTTCAGCATCGACTGGATGGTGGCCTTCACCGCGAAGACCTTCTCCTCGATGAGCGCGTCGTCGTCGTCGGGGTCGCCCTCGAAGCGCATCGGCTCGCCGAACGTGATGCGGTAGCGCGTCGGGAGCGGCAGCACGCCGAAGGGGAGGAGCAGCTGGGGCAGAATGGGGAGGCTCGGCATGCGTAGCAGCTTCGCGAGCGAGTCGAAGTTGCCGACCGACACGTACTGCTCCTCGCCGCCCACCACCGAGACCGGGACGATGGGCGTGTTCGTCTCGAGGGCGAGGCGCATGAACCCGAGCCCGAACTCGCACAGCTGGTAGCGCTGATCGAACGTCTTCGCGATGCCGCGCGACCCCTCGGGGAAGACGAGCAGCGCCTCGTCGCTCTCGAGCAGGCGCTTGGCGTTCTCGGGCACGCCGACCACCTGGCCCACGCGCGAGAAGAGGAGCGAGACGAAGGGGAGCGTCTGCGTCCACTTGTCGACCATCGCGCGCATGAAGCGCGGCGGCTCGACGTCCATGAACATCGAGGCACCGATGAGCGCGGCATCGATCGGGATCTGCCCCGAGTGGTTCGCGATGAGGAGCACGCGGCCCCGTGGCAGGTTCTCGCGCCCGAAGATCTCGGTGCGGAAGTACTTCCGGTGCAGGAGCGCGGCGGAGGCGAGCGCGTACTTCGTCCAGGCGGGATCGAGTCCGAACTCGTCGACGCCGGTGGCGGTCAGGTTCAGCGGCACGCGGGCGAGCCGCGCGTTGAACTCCTCGCCGAGCTTTCCGGTCATCCAGTCGTCGACGCCGCTCACCGCGACGTCGATCAGCTTGCGCGCGAGCGGGGCGACGCTTCTCAGTCGTCCCCCGAGCCGCATCAAGGAACGCGAAGCCGCAGCCACCGCCCACGTATCGCCTCACGCAGCGCAGTGGTCAAGGGTCAGCGAGGCACATAACCTGTGACGGTCTTGCATCTCCGTGCGCCAGCGCCGCTGAAGGCGGGATCGGTCGTTGCTATTGTTGCCCCGGCGAGCCCGTTCGCGCGCGAGGAGCTGTTCCGGGGCCTCGCCTGGCTCCAGACGCGCTACCGCCTGCGGCTGACCAGCCGCATCCTCGAGCGATCGGGCTACCTGGCGGGCAGCGATGCGCACCGGGCCGCCGAGCTCGCGAGCGCCATGACCGACCCGTCCGTCGAGGCGATCGTGTGCGCGCGCGGGGGGTACGGCGCGATGCGGCTGCTCGACCAGCTGCCGTGGGACGCGTTCGCGGCGCGCCCCAGGTGGATCGCTGGCTTCAGCGACATCACCGCGCTGCACCTCGAGGCCACCCGGCGCGGTGTGTGCAGTCTGCATGCAATGAACGTCACCGGTCTGGGACGCCCCATCAGCGCGTCGGAGCGGCTCTCGCTGCTCGATGCGCTGGAGGGTCGTCCCGCTGCGCGGTGGGAGGGCCTCGCCATCGTGCACGCCGGTCCCGGCGCGCGCGGGCCGGTGGTCGGAGGCAATCTCGCGCTGGTCGTGGCGATGGCGGCCGCCGGGCGCCTCGTCGTGCCCGACGGCGCCATCGTCGTGCTCGAGGATGTGACGGAGCGGCCGTACCGCATCGACCGCATGCTGACCTCGCTGCGCCTGGGCGGTCAGCTGGCGCGCGCGTCGGCGATCGTCTTCGGCGGCTTCACGCAGTGCGAGGCGGGCCCCGACGGCGTCGCCGCCGAGGACGTCCTGCGCGACCTCACCGCCGACCTGGGGATCCCCGTCGTCAGCGGCGCGCCGTTCGGTCACGGCGCCCCGAACCGCGCGTTCGTCATGGGGGCGACCGCGTCGCTCGAGGGAGCGACGCTCTCGTTTCCTTGGAACCCTCCGCCGGCCCCCGCGACCTCGGAGCGAAGCTAATGACCGGGGCGGTAGGGAGGCACGCCGGCGTCGGTGTGCTCTTCCTCGTCTTCGAGGAGCGCCTTGATGTCCGTCGGCTCGTCGCCGATGTCCTCCGCGAGATCATCGGCGATCACGATGTCCTCTTCCCTCGCGCCGGCATGCGTGGACTCGAGGGCCTGGTCGACGGCGCCGTTCGCGTCGTCCATGTCCTCGAGGTCGTGGGCATCGAGCACCTCGTGGCTGCCCGTGCCGATGATGGTGGGCGGCAGGCCCTCGCTGGCAATGGTCGCTGGCGGCTCGCCCGGCGAGGAGGGACGCTCGGTCGCGGGCGCGCTGTTGCGCATCGCGCCCGGGACGAAGGCGGCGCTCTGCGTCGACTCCTCCATGCTACCGCCGAAGGAGATGCCCGGCCGGGCCAGGGGCTCCGCGGTGGTGGTGGGCGCGCTGGAGAGCGCCGAGGGGCCCGGCAGCGTCGCGCCGGTCGGCCCTTCGAGCTCGAGCCCGCCGAGCGCGTCGTCGATCTCCGACTCGAGCCCGGAGTCGATGGCCGGCTTGGGCGGCGGATCGGACGCAGGCTTGAGCGCGTGGGCGGGGAGGGGAGGCGGCACCGAGCGCGGGGCGGTCGGCGGGACCGAGGCGGGCGAGGCCTTCGTGCTCGTGTCCTCGCGTGAAGCGAACGACGAGCGCGCGCCGGTCGGCGGTGAGCCGGTGCTCTCGGCCTTCGGCGGGGTCACGGCGGTGCGCGGCGACGAGGGACGCGACGGCCCGTTCGAGCTCGCGCTGTCTGCGCTGCTCACGCTGCTCGCGCT
>JAYTBL010000895.1:0-2885 GCA_043736975.1 Polyangiaceae bacterium | reverse complement strand
GTCGGCCACCGCGAGGCCGAGACGCAGCTTCGCGCGGACCTTCTCCTGCAGCTTGTTCACGAGCCAGCCGTTGCCGGCGGGCCAGGTGAGCACCGCTTCTGGCTCGCGGCCTGGGCCGAGCAGGCGCGAGGCGTGGTAGTGGATCCCTGCCCATGCACTCGTCTGCGCGGCGTGGGTACCGAAGTCGTCGCGGCACGCGTAGTCGACGAGCCACCGCAGCCGCTCAGAGGTGAGCTTCTCGCGCGCGAGCCACTCCGCCCGTTGAGTCTAGCGGTTCGAGAGGGCAGCCAAAGGGGAAGTGCGGTGGGGCGGTCACGGGTCGTCGAGTCGCTCGCGCCAGTACTCGGGCCGACGCCGCAGGTGCGATACGGCGAGCACGAAGTACTCGTCGCGCCGCTCCACGAAGACGATCGCGTGAGGGAAGCGCGGGAGAAGCACCCGTCGGATCGGGCTGCTGCACGGGGCACCAGCGATCGGGCTTCCGAGCGCGGGTACCTCTTCGAGTGTGGCGATACGACCTTCTCCCATGCCTTTTCCACGTGCGGATCATGCGCGTGGAGGCTCGCCAGGAGCTCCTCGGCCAGCGCCGCGCGGTCCTCGGTCGGCAGTTCGAGCGCTTCGACGAGCACGTGTTTTGTTCGCGCGGTAACCGTGAGAATGTAGCGCACGAGCGGCCAAGCGCACGCGCTCCGTGTGGCTCCGTCGGCTGCAGCTCCTCGATTCTAGGCATCGGGGGTTACTCCCCGGCTTCCAGCGCAGCGGCTCCATGACGCTCGCGGCGTCCTCTCCACGGTCGCCCCAGACGCGGCATACTGATACCCGCCGAGACTCGCGCCGCCGCTGGCGCGCAACGCGCGCACTTTCCTGCGAGGTAGAGCTCGTAGTACGCCATCACCGCCGGCGGCGCGGTGAGCTTCACGCGGAGGGGGTGTTCGATGCCGTCGAAGAGGTCCCCGCTTTCAGCGTTCCCGCGGAGTCGAGCATGGCGATGCGCTCGAGGCTCTCGACGACGTAGAACTCGCGTCCATGCCCTGGATCCTCGCGATCCGTTGGAGAGACGGTCTGCGTCGCGACGAAGCCGCGCGTGTCGTAGTTGAAGCGCTCCATGGCCGCGCCGCGATGTACCGCTCGCGCGCTCTGACTAACCACGATCTCGCGCTCGTCGCGCGCTCGCGCGCGCGGATCGGAAGCGCGCGATCGCCCAGGCACGCGACCACTGGAAGGCCGAGGCGGAGACCGCGCTCGCGGAGCTCGACCAGGTCGAGCTGCTGGCACGGCCGAAGCGGCGCTGACCCAGCCGCCCTGAACTCTTGCTATGGTCGTGGCATGTGGCGCGATCCTGTCATCGAGGCGTACAAGGCAGGCGTCGACCGGAGCTTTCTCAAGCTCATGGACCTCCAGCGGTTTGCCGCCGAGCTCCGCGCCGCAGGTCAGCGCGAGCGAGCGGCACGGCAGGCGCCGCGGTGACGGACCTTGGCGGCCTCCTTGCCGCGCTCGTCGACGCAGGAGTGGAGTTCATCGTCGTCGGCGGTGCCGCTGCGACCGCGCCTGGTGCCTGAGATCATCCTCGAAGACTCGGGCGATTGAGTCACGCGCCGCGGAGCGACGGACCGCGCGTCGCATAGGATGACGCGATGAGGCCGAACTGGTTCATCGCGCTTCCCGTTCCGGGAGGCGAATGGTTCGAGATGCTCGGCCCCCCTCCACCTTCGATCCGCGCGTTCTCGGCTTCGGATCTGCACCTGACCATCGCGTTCCTCGGCACGGTATCCGAGAGCGCGGCGCACGCCGCCTGGGCAGCGTTCGCCTGGCCCCTCGGCGACGTGGACGTGACGCTGGGCGACGTCGTCCCGATGGGGCGACCGACCCGTTACTCCGCGCTCTCGGCGCTGCTCGACGAAGGGCGCGAGGCGGTCGAGGCCGCGATGGGCGCGAGCCGCGACGCCGCCTACCTCGCCGCCGGGGTCGCGCCCGACCTGCGTCCCCCGAAGGCTCACGTCACCCTTGGCCGCCCGCAGCGGAGCGCGACGCTCTCGCAGCGCGAGGCCGCGCTCGTCTGGGCCGAGGCGCTCCGGCTCCGCGACGTGCGCGTCCGCCTCGGCGCGCCGGCGCTCTACACGTGGGCGGAAGACCGGAGCCGCGCGCTCTTCCGCATCGTGACGACGCGCCCGTAGCGAGGCTGACGAGCGAAGCGGCCCGGGTTGCGCTACCAAGGAGGGATGCGTCGTCCCGCCTTCGTTCCTTCCGGCATCTCGCTCCTCTCCGCCGCCCTCTCGTTCGGCCTGCTCGTCGCCACGGCGGCGGCGGTGGGCGCGGCGGCGCCGCACCTCGTCGAGCTCCTGGAGACGTCGCCGCGGCTCGCGATGCTCGGGCTCCTGGGGATGATCGTGGCGCCGGCGGTGGTGGTCGCGATCGTGCACCATGCCTCGCTGCGTGCGCTCGACGGCAAGGCGCTCCCGCGCTCGGTGCTCCCGGGCGTCCAGAGCTGGTGGGCCGGCGCCCACGCGTGGCTGGTGATCGGCGGCGCGAGCATCCTCGCGCGCCTCGTGCTGCTGGTCGTCGAGCCGCCCAAGCTCGAGCCGGGGAGCTTCGTCGCCACGCTCACGAGCGAGGCGCAGCGGGTGGGCACGTTCGCGAACGTGATGAGCATCTATCCGGTGATCTGGATCGTCATCGCCGCGCAGCTCTTCGAGCTGGAGCGCCTCACGCGCCGCGAGAAGAAGGGCGAATAGCCTGCGATGCGGCCCGGGATGGGCTCGATGATCTTCGGCGCCGTCCTGCTCGCCCTGGGCGTGGGCGTGACGATGTTCTCGGGGCACGTCATCTGGTACGGCGCGATCCTCGTGGGCCTCTACCGCCTCGTCCGCGGGGCGACCACGCTCTCG
>JAYTBL010000894.1:0-7216 GCA_043736975.1 Polyangiaceae bacterium | reverse complement strand
CGCGCCGGCTTCGCCTACTACTCGGTGAGCACGAAGACGCCGATCACGAACGGCCCCAACACCACCTCGCAGACCGTCAGCGACTCGGTCGTCTCGATCGACCTCGACCCTCAGTTCGTGTGGACGCCGGTCCAGCACTTCTTCATCAACTTCGGCCCCCTCATCAACATCCCGCTCACCGGCTCCCGCTCGACGGAGAACGCCGCGGGCGGGACAACGAAGCAGGATCTCTCGGTCTTCCACGCCGGCATCTCGGCTGGGCTCGGTGGCTGGTTCGACCTCTGAGGGGCGTGACTGCCGCACTTACAGCCTCGTTGACGCGGGAAATGTGTCTCGGGGCCTCGGGCGTGGCATTCGTGCGCAGGCGTAGCGTGGCACGGGGATCGGGTTCGGGTTCGCACGGGGGCCGAGAGGCGTCGCCTCAGCCATTTCCCTGACCCGCCGTGTGGCTGGCTGCGCCGTTGGCCCGCTGGTACGGGGCGTGCTGAGAGCCGATTGCGCCGAGGCTCACGCGGAATCGCTCTTTTCTCGAAGAGCTCCGCCGCAGCGCGGCGTAGGCAGCACCGGAGGGTTCATGGAACGAAGGGGTCGCGAGGAGGAGCGTCAGTCGCCGGCAAGCGCATCGCGCTTGCTCGCGCAGACGCCGTCGAGCGCGCCGCCGCCCGTGTCGGGCGCTGCCAGCTTGCAGCCTTCGTCCGACGAGGATCCGGCGGCGATGTCGGTGGAGATCCCCACGGGGGCGCTCGCCGCCACCGTCGCCGTGTGGATGCCGGTCAGCGGCTCCACGCGCTCGGAGCGTCGAGGCTTTCGCGGTCCCGTCGGTGGTGAGGGCGTCGGTGAGCGCTTGCCCGCCGACCCGCTCGGCGCGGTCGGCCTCCACGAAGGCGCCCTCGTCGATCGCACGTACCGTGTCGAGCGCGCGCTGGGCGTAGGTGGCATGGGCTCGGTCGCGCTCGCGACCGACGAACGTCTCGACCGCAAGGTCGCCATCAAGTTCATCAAGCCGGAGCTCTTCGCGTTCCCGGAGATGCGCACGTTCTTCCACAACGAGGCGCGGGCCATGGCGCGCGTCGGGCATCGCAACGTGCTGTCGGTCTTCGCGTTCGGCGAGCACGAGGGGACGCCCTACTTCGTCATGGAGTACGTCGAGGGCCGCACCGTCGATCAGTGGCTCCGCGCGCGGGCCGGGGGCACCTTCCCCGATCTCGACGAGGCGGTTCGTATCCTCGATCAGGCGTGCCTCGGGGTCGAGGCCATCCACGCGACCAGCACCGTCCACCGCGATCTGAAGCCCTCCAACCTCCTCATCGACGGGTCCTTCCGCGTCGCGGTCGGCGATCTCGGCGTGGCCCGCGTGCTCGACAGCGCCACCAGCGGCAACTTCATCGTGGGCAGCGCGGCGTACATGGCGCCCGAGGCCGCGCTCGGCGAGGACGAGGCCCCCGAGCTCGCCAACCGACGCGACGTCTACGCGCTCGGCTGTATCGCCTACGAGCTGCTCGTGGGACGCCCGCCCTTCCACGGCGAGACCGACATGAGCGTGCTCTCCCAGCACGTGCTTCAGGACCCGGTTCCGCCGAGCAAGATCCGCGCGGGCCTGCCGGGCGGGTACGACACCGTGATCCTCAAGGCGCTCGCGAAGGATCCCGAGAAGCGCTACCCCAGCGTCGAGGCCTTCCGCCAGGCGCTCATCGCCGAGCACAGCGGCACGCGCGAGCCCGAACGCATCCTCATCGCCGACGACGACGACGACTGGCGAAGCCTCATCGTCGCGTCGCTGCACGCGCGTTTTCCCAGCGCGGTGATCGACCAGGTGGGCGACGGCGAGCTGGCGCTCGAGGCGTTCGAGAAGAATCCTTACTCGGTGGTGCTCGTCGACCTGCAGATGCCGGAGATGGACGGCGCGAAGCTCACGCTCCTCCTGCGCTCGGTCGAGAGCTCGGCGCGCACGCCGATCATCGTGCTGACCGCGGCGGGCGGGCCGCGCGAGTGGCAGCGCCTCTCGGCGATCGGCGCGGACGCGTTCCTGGTGAAGCCAGTCAACGCCGACGACCTGGAGCTGGTCATCCGGCGCACGCTGAAGTCGCGCCACACCACGCGGCCCGCGACGCAGGCGCCTTCCGCCCCTCCGCCCGCCCCTCCCCCCGCCCCTCCCCCCGCGTCCGCCTGAGACGGGAGGCCGCGCTCAAGGCTTGGCGGGAGTCGCAGGCTTCGGAGTGATCGTCGTCGTGGTGGTCTTCGCCGGCGTGGTGGTGGTGATGGTCGTGGTCTGCGGGGCGGGGGCCGGGGTGACCGCCACCGGCGGCTTCGTGGTGCGGTGCTTCGCCAGCTCGCTGCCGGTGCGCGTCGCGACCTGCTCCGCGGCGGTATCGAGCGCGCTCGCCATCGCCGCGACGACGTCCTCAATCTTGGGCTTGTCGCCCGCCACCGGCTTCTCGACGGTGAACGTGTCCTCGTAGACGACGCCGCTGTCCTCGAAGAGGATGACCTTCAGCTGCACGCGCGCGGCGCGGCCCGAAGGGAGGCGCACGTCGTCGAAGGCGATGACCTCGACCTCGAGCGAAGGCGCCGTGCCCCCCAGAACTCGATGGAACCCGTGCTCCTCGAACATCGCGCGACCGAGCTCGCGGCGGACGAACGTCTCGGGGCGCTCTGTCCACCGCCAGTCGTCGTAGTACCCGAGCTCGTAGGCAGCGTCGCGGTAAGCGATGCGCTCGCGCAGGTTCGACCCCGACGACACCCGGCCGAGACGAACCTCGACGGCGTCGTTGGGCGCCGGAGCGGCGGGAGCCGCGGAGGCATCGGCGTTCGTGAGCCGCGGCTTCACGACCTCGGGGCTGAAGTAGCGGATGTTCACCACGTCGGCCTTGGACGTGAGCGCGCAGCCGGAGACCCCGGCGACCGCGGCCGCAGCGAGCAGCGTGAGTACGAGCGGAACGCAGTGCTTCTTCATTTCGGAGCCTTCGTCTTCCCTTTGCCCTTGAGCAGCATGTCCGGATCCCGTTCGAGGGCTTCGGTGAGCGAGCGGATGGCCTCCGCGGCCTCGCTCACGTCACGCAGCGTCGCCTCGAGATCGCGCTGGGTGCCGCGGCCGTTGCGGCCCATCTCGCCGAACGCTTCGGTGGCGTGGGTGGCGCTCGCGACGAGGCCCTTGTCACCGTCGAGCCGCTCGAGGACACCGTTCAGCTTGGCCACGGCGACCTGGAGCTCGCTGAGCGTGCCGCCCGCCTTATCGCCGATGTTCGCCTTGTCGATACGAGCAATCGTGGCCTGGAGCGTGGTCATCACCTGATCGGCGTGACCGACCGTGCTCGCGAGCTTGCCCCCGAAGTCCTCCTTCTCGAGCACCGCCAGCTGCCGGTCGATCTTGCCCATGATCATCACCACCGCGTCGACCATCTCGGGCAGGCGATCCATCGCCTTGGTGATGGTGTCCTCGAGGTTCTTCATCATGCTGGGCGCGGCCGGGATGTAGTGCTCGCCGTCGACCGGGAACGGCAGCTCGGGGGCGTGGTTGCTCTTCACGTCGAAGAAGTCGATGGCGATGAACTTCACGCCGGTGATGCCCTGCGAGCCGAGCTGCGCGCGCAGATCGGGCGGGACGGCGAACTTCTCCTTGCCCACGACCTTGCTCTTGCCGGTCTCGGTAAGGCCCATGCGCTTGATGTCCTTCACGTCGAGCTCGCTCACCACGTCGACCATGCGACGGTCGGGCGCGATCTCGATGGCCGACACGTTGCCGATGCTCACACCCCGGAACTTCACCGGCGAGCCGAGGTCGAGGCCCTGTACCGACTCGTTGAAGTACGAGTGGTACTTGATGGTCTGCTTTCGCGTGGTGGCGACGCCGAGGAGGACGGCGGCGACGACCGCGCAGCCGATCCCGAGGATGACGAAGAGACCGAGCTTGTAGTGGTTGGCGGGGGCGGCCATGGATCAGGAGTCCTTGCTCTTGCGGTTGAAGAAGTCACTCACGCGCACGTCGGAGCTGTTCTTGAGCTCGCGAGGGTCGCCAGTCGCGATGATGGTCTTCTCGGCCTTGTCGAGCATGATCACGCGGTCGGCGATGCGGAAGATGCTCGCGAGCTCGTGGGTGACCACGACCACGGTGAGGCCGAGCGCCTTGGAGAGCGTGACGATCAGCTCGTCGAGATCGGCAGCCATGACCGGGTCGAGCCCGGCCGACGGCTCGTCGAGGAACACCAGCTCCGGCTCCAGCGCCAGCGCGCGCGCGATGGCGGCGCGCTTCTTCATGCCGCCCGAGAGCTCCGCGGGCAGCTTGTCGGCGGCGCCGTCGAGCCCGACCAGCTTCAGCTTCGCGCGCGCGATGGCGGCGATCGCGTCCTCCGGGAGATCGGTCCACTCCTCGAGGGGGAGCGCGACGTTCTCGCCCACGGTGAGCGACCCGAAGAGCGCGCCCGCCTGGAACATGACGCCGAACGGCGGCAAGCCCGCCTCGAGATCGGGAAAGCCGCGTCCCGCGATGTCGATGTCGCCGGCGATGGGCTCCTCGAGCCCGATGAGGAAGCGGAGGAGCGTGGACTTGCCGGCGCCGCTGCCGCCGAGGATCGCGAAGACCTCCCCGCGGTTGACCTGGAACGTGAGGTCCTTCTGCAAGATCACGTCGCCCCAGCCGATGCTGAGGCCCTTGACGTCGATGATCGGCTTCTCGGCCGCGACCCGGCCGCGGCGCGGCATCGCGCGCTCGACGCGGACGAGATTGGAGCGCAGCGGCACCCCGCGCGGAGCGTTGGGGAACTGCGATCGATCGAGCGGCTCGAGGCGTCTGGTGTCCATGGTTGCCTCAGAGGCCGAAGATGCGGAAGGTGACGGTGAAGAGCGCGTCGATCATGACGAGCGCGAAGAGCGAGGTCACGACCGTGGAGGTGGTGCGCTTGCCGACGCCCTCGGCGCCGCCCGAGGCCGCGAAGCCCTGCTGGCAGGCGATGAGGCCGATCGCGACCGCGAAGACGGCGGACTTGATGAGCCCGGTCGCGACGTCCCAGGTCTGGACGGCCTTGAGCGTCTGGATCATGTAGCCTTGCGTGGTGAGCTGCAGATCGGTGACGCCGACCGCGAGCCCACCCGCGATGCCGATGAAGTCGGCGATGAGCGTGAGGATCGGCACGACGATAAGGAGCGCGAGGATGCGCGGTACGACGAGCCAGCCGAACGGCGTGAGGCCCAGCGTGCGCAGCGCGTCCACCTCCTCGTTGACCTTCATCGAGCCGATCTCGGCGGCGAAGGCGGCGCCGGAGCGACCACACACGATGATCGCCGTCATGAGCGGCGCGAGCTCGCGCGTCAGCGAGATCCCGACGAGGTCGGCGACGTAGATGTTGGCGCCGAACATCTTGAGCTGCTTCGCCGACTGGAACGCCATGACGAAGCCGACCAGAAAGTTGATGAGGATGACGATCGGCACCGCGTCGGCGCCGGTCTTGTTGATGAGCGGCGCGAGCTCTTTCCAGTGGCCGAGGCGCGGGTGTCGCACCAGCGTGACCGCGGCGAGCACCATGCTGCCCAGGAAGTCGAGGATGCCCTTGGCCTCCTGCGCGGCCTCCACGGTGCCGCGCCCGACCTGCTCGATGGCGCTGTCGGCCTTGCGCTTCTTCTTCTTCGCGACGCCGTCGTGACCGGAGTAGAGCTCGACGATCTTCTCGACGCGCTTGTTCGCGCCGACCAGCTCGGCGGACACGCCCTTGCCCGCGAGCTCGGTCCTCAGCTCCACGAGGAGCGCCATCACTCCGCCGTCGGCGGTGTTGACCTGCGAGAGGTCGAAGACGAGCGAGCCGGAGGCGCCCTCGGTCTGCGCGCGCACGCCCTTCCAGATGGCGGAGGCGTCGTACATCCGCAGATCACCGGTCAGGCGGATGGTCGTTCCGTCCTTCTCGATGGTGTACGGCTCGGCGGGAACCGAGGCGCGGGCGCCTGCGGACATGGGAAGAATTTCGGCCACGAACCACAAGCACGGGTCGGGCCGTGCCCTCGCGCTGACGAATTACCCTGCGATCGTGAGGTTTCGTGCCAGTGCCGCGGGGGGTGCGTGACAAGCTGCCCCACAGCGACGGAAATATCCATCAGGGCCCATCGGACGGCGTTTCGTTGCCTGATGGGATGGCGCCGATGCGCACCTCCCGCTCGTAGAGGCGGAACGCCGCGACAAAGACGCTCATCACGATCGGCGCGATGATGAGGCCCGCCAGGCCGAAGACCTCGATGCCGCCGAGCAGCGCGATCAGCGTGAGCAGCGGATGCGAGTGCCCGCGCGCGCCGACGATGCGGGGACGGATCACGTAGTCCGCGAGCGAGGTGATCACCACCACGCCCCACAGGGCGAGGAGCAGGGCCCGCACCGGGTGGCCCTCCATGAGGAGATAGCCCGAGAGCGGGACCCAGACCACGAGCGTGCCGATGACCGGCAAGAGGGAGGCGAGCGCCGTGGCTACGGCCCAGGTCACGGGCTGCGGCACGCCGAGCGCCGCGTATCCGATGCCGGCGATGACGCCCTGGATGAGCGAGGTCGCGAGCGTGCCCAGGAAGGCGTCACGCCCGACCTCGCGCGCCTCCTCGATGAGCGCGCGCGTGTGGCGCGGCTCGAGCGGGGCGATGCGCTCGATTCGCCGCGCGAGGCCGTGGCCCTCGACCAGCACGTAATACATGGTCATCAGCGCGACGACCAGACCGAGGAACGCGTAGCTCGTCGTGCGGACCACCACCGCGGCGAGCGTCGCCATCGCGCTCGCCGTCGCCTCGATCTCGGTGCGGATCCAGGTGTAGACGCGCTTGGTGTCGACGCCGAGCTCCTGGATGGCGGCGGCGCCGCGCTCACCGACCAGCCCGGAGAGCGTGTCCGAATTTCCATGCTGATCGAGGTGCGTCACCACCTTCATCATCTCGTTGGAGAGCGTGAGCACGACCACGGCGCTCGTCACCGCCAAGAGGAGCCCGCTGCCCAGCGTGACGATGCCGGCCGCCCACGTCTTCCGCTTCTCGCCGAGCCGATCGCGGAGCGCGACGTACGGACGACGCGTGGAGATCGCCATCACCACACCGAGCAAGATCGCCACCCACAGCGGATGTGCCACCCACGCCGCCGCCCCGAACGAGAGGACCACCACCGCGATCAGCGCCCAGCGCTTGGTGCGCGGAACGTACGAAGCCGCGTTCGGCGCCGTCGCTTTGCCGCCAAGGGCGCTGGGGATCGGCTCGTCCA
>JAYTBL010000893.1:0-15696 GCA_043736975.1 Polyangiaceae bacterium | reverse complement strand
TCCAGCTCAAGGACATCGTCAAGGGCGGCATCCGCGAGCGCTTCGCGGACCTTCGCCAGATGGGCATCAAGACGGTCATGATCACCGGCGACAACCCGCTGACGGCCGCGGCCATCGCCGCCGAGGCCGGCGTCGACGACTTCCTCGCCGAGGCGACGCCCGAGAACAAGCTCGCCCTCATCCGCGAGTACCAGACCGGCGGCCGCCTCGTCGCCATGACCGGCGACGGCACCAACGACGCGCCCGCCCTCGCCCAGGCGGACGTCGCCGTGGCGATGAACAGCGGCACGCAGGCGGCGAAGGAGGCCGCCAACCTCGTCGACCTCGACTCGAACCCGACCAAGCTCATCGAGATCGTCGAGATCGGCAAAGGGCTCCTGATGACGCGCGGCGCGCTGACCACCTTCTCCATCGCCAACGACGTCGCGAAGTACTTCGCGATCATCCCGGCCGCCTTCGCGACGACGTACCCCGCGCTCGGCGCGCTGAACGTGATGGGCCTCGCGACGCCCGCCTCGGCCATCCTCTCGGCGGTGATCTTCAACGCGCTCGTGATCGTGTTCCTGATCCCGCTCGCGCTCCGCGGCGTCGCGTACCGCAAGACGAGCGCGGCCAACCTGCTCCGCACGAACCTGCTCGTCTACGGCGGCGGCGGGCTCGTCGTGCCGTTCGTCGGCATCAAGCTGATCGACCTCATCCTCGTCGCCGTCGGAGCGACCTGAGGAGGGTACCGGGTTGACGGGGTACCGGGTTGACGGGAAGATGCCTTCTTCCGAACCCTTCCTCCCCCGACCCCTCGACCTCTCAGCCCCTCAACCTCTCAACCCCGATGCTCTCCCATCTCCGCCCCGCGCTCGTCCTGCTCGGGCTCTTCACCGTCCTGACGGGCCTCGTCTACCCGGCGGTCGTGACCGGGATCGCGCAGGTCGTCTTCCCGCGGCAGTCCGGCGGGAGCCTCGTCGAGCAGGGCGGCCGGACCGTCGGCTCGGCGCTCGTCGGGCAGGAGTTCGCGCCGAACCCGGCCTACGTCTGGGGCCGCCCGTCGGCGACGGGCTCGAACCCGTACAACGCCTTCAACGGCGAGGACCTCACCGGCTCGTCGGGCTCCAACCTCGGCCCGACGAACCCGGCGCTGGCCGAGGCCGTCGCGGCGCGGGCCGCGCTGCTGCGCGCGGCGGACGCGGGCAACGCGGCCCCGATCCCGGTCGACCTGGTGACGGCGTCGGGCTCCGGGCTGGACCCGCACGTCTCGCCGTCCGGCGCGGCGTACCAGGCCGCGCGCGTCGCGCGGGCACGCGGCATCGACGTGGCGGCTGTGCAGCGCCTCATCGCCGCGAACACCGAGGGCCGCACGCTCGGCATCCTCGGCGAGCCGCGCGTGAACGTGCTCGCCGTCAACCTCGCCCTCGACGCCGCCGCGCCCGTCCCGGCGGCCGGAGCGGCCGGGGCCGACGCGACGCCTGCGAGCCCCGACGCCGCGCCGCAGTCGTCGGCAACGGGCACCACGCAGGCCGAGTAGACGCGGAGCCGGTCGACCCCTCTCCCAGCCGCTTCCCATGACGCCCGGCCGCCCCGACCCCGACGCGCTCCTCCGCCGGCTCCAGGCCGAGGACGACCGCGACCACGCCGGCACCGACCGCCGCGGACGCCTCAAGGTCTTCCTCGGCATGTCCGCCGGCGTCGGCAAGACGTTCGAGATGCTCCGCGAGGCGCTCGACCTCGCCGCGGCCGGCACGGACGTCGTCGCCGGCTACGTCGAGCCGCACGGGCGCGTCGAGACCGAGCGGATGCTGGACGGCCTCGAGGCGCTGCCGCACCGCGAGGTCGCGTACGCCGGCACGACCGTCCGCGAGTTCGACCTCGACGCCGCGCTCGCGCGCCGCCCCGCCGTCTGCCTCGTCGACGAGCTCGCGCACACGAACGCCGAGGGCAGCCGCCACGCCAAGCGCTGGCAGGACGTCGACGATCTGCTGGACGCAGGCCTCGACGTGTACAGCACGCTGAACGTCCAGCACCTGGAGAGCCTGAACGACGTGGTCGCGCAGATCACGCACGTCGTCGTCAAGGAGACGGTCCCCGACTCCGTCCTCGATCGCGCCGACGAGCTGCACCTCGTCGATCTGCCCATCGAGGATCTCCTCGACCGCCTCAAGGAGGGAAAGGTCTACGTCCCGGCGCAGGCGGAGAAGGCGGGAAAGCACTTCTTTCGCCCGGGAAACCTCATCGCGCTCCGCGAGCTCGCGCTCCGCGTCACGGCCCAGAGCGTCGACGCCCAGATGCGGCGCTACCGCGAGGCGCACGGCATCGAGAAGACCTGGGCCGCGGGCGAGCGGATCCTCGTCTGCGTGAGCCCGAGCCCGGCCTCGGCGCGGCTCGTGCGCGGCGCCCGGCGCCTCGCGGCCAGCCTCCATGCCGACTGGATCGCCGCCTTCGTCGAGACGTCGGCCTCGCTCCGGCTCTCCGCGGCCGATCGCGCGCGGGTCGCCGAGCATCTCCAGCTGGCGCGCACCCTCGGCGCCGACAGCGTCACGCTCGCGGGCGAGAACGGCGCCGAGGAGGTCATCACCCTAGCCCGGCAGCGCAACGTGACGCGGATCGTCGTCGGCAAGCCCACGCACTCGACCTGGCGGGACCGCGCACGCGGCTCGTTCGTCGAGTCGCTGGTGCGCCTGAGCGGTGACATCGACATCCACGTCATTCGCGGTGACGAGGAGGCGGCGGGCGAGGCCGGGGCGCAGCCGGCGCCGCGCTGGAAGAAGAAGAACAAGAAGCCCGCGAACCTCACCGCGGGCCTGAGCGCGGCCGTCGCATCAGCGGTCCTCGCGACGCTCGCCGGGCAGCTGCTCTTCGGGCGTACCCAGCTCGCCGACGTGGTGATGTTCTACCTGCTCGGCATCATCCTCGTCTCGCTCCGCTGGGGCCTCGCGCCTTCGCTCTTCGCGGCGGTGATGGCGGTCTTCAGCTTCGACTTCTTCTTCATCCCGCCCTACCACCAGCTCGCGGTCGCCGATCTCCAGCACATCGTGACGTTCGCGGTGATGTTCCTGGTCGCCGCGATCATCAGCGGCCTCACCGAGCGCGTCCGCGATCAGGCGGCGGCGGCGCGCGAGCGCGAGCTGCGCATCGCGAGCCTGTACTCGCTGAGCCGCGCCCTCTCGGCGGCGAAGACGCGCCACGAGATCCTCGGGGCGGCGACGAAGCAGATCCGCGAGGTCTTCGGAGGGCGCGCCACGGCGCTGGTCCCCGGGCCGGGCCGGCTGCTCGTGCCGAACCTCGAAGACGCCTGGACGTACGCCGTCGACGAGAAGGAGCGCGCGGTCGCGGAGTGGGTCTGGGAGCACGGGAAGCCCGCCGGCCGCGGGACCGACACGCTGCCCTCGGCGCAGGCGCTGTACCTGCCGCTCGAAGGCTCCACCGGACGACTCGGGGTGATGGGGCTGCTCGCGGACCCGGCGGAGGAGGCGCCGCCCGACGATCCCCAGCAGCTCCAGGCGTTCCTCGATCAGATGTCGGCCGCCCTCGACCGCGTGCGCCTCGCCGACCAGGCCCAGGAGACGCAGCTGCGCGTCGAGGCGGAGCAGCTCCGCAACTCGCTGCTCTCGTCGGTGTCGCACGATCTCCGGACGCCGCTGGCGGTCATCACCGGAACCGCGACCGCGCTCGCGAGCGACAAGCTCGTCCCCCAGGAGCGCATCGAGCTCGCCGAGACCATCGTCGAGGAGGCTGGCCGCCTGAACCGCCTGGTGCGCAACCTCCTCGACATGACGCGCGTCGACGCCGGCGCGCTGCGCATCCACAAGGAGTGGCAGCCAGTGGAGGAGGTCATCGGCTCCGCGCTGGCCGCCACCGACGCGGTGCTCGGCAAGCGGCCCGTCGAGGTCGATCTCTCGCGTGATCTCGTGGCCCCGTTCGACGCCATCCTCATCCAGCAGGTCCTCGTCAATCTCCTCGAGAACGCGGCGAAGTACGCCGGGCCGGCGAGCCCGCTCAAGCTCACGGCGCGCGGCAGCAAGCACAGCGTCGAGATCGTCGTGTCCGATCGCGGCGCCGGCATCCCCGCGGGCGACGAGGCGAACATCTTCGAGAAGTTCTACCGCGCCGCCAAGGGCAAGGGCGGAGGGGTCGGGCTCGGCCTCACCATCTGCCGCGGGATCGTGGCCGCGCACGGCGGGCGCATCTGGGCGAGCAATCGCGAGGGCGGAGGCGCTAGCTTCCATTTCACGCTCCCCCTCGAAGGATCTCCCCCTACCGTGGACGCACTGGAATGACCGACGTCCCGACGAACATCCTGGTCATCGAAGACGAGCCGCAGATGCAGAAGTTCCTGCGGATGTCGCTGACGTCCGAGGGCTATCGCGTGGTCGAGGCCGCGAAGGGACAGGAGGGCATCGACCTCGCGCGCACGCACAACCCCGACCTCGTGCTGCTCGACCTCGGGCTGCCCGACATGGACGGCACTCACGTCACGAGGGCGCTGCGCGAGTGGACCGCGCGCCCCATCATCGTGATCAGCGCGCGCGGTCAGGAGGAGGACAAGATCCTCGCGCTCGACGCCGGCGCCGACGACTACCTCACGAAGCCGTTCGCCACCGGCGAGCTCATGGCGCGCATCCGCGTGGCGCTCCGGCGCACCGCGCGCGCCGGCCAGGACAAGCCCGAGGCGGTGCTCACGGTGGGCGAGCTCACGATGGACCTCGACAAGCGGCAGGTCTTCGTCGGCGCCGAGGAGGTGCATCTCACGCCCAACGAGTACAAGCTGCTCACGGTCCTGATGAAGAACGCGGGCCGCGTCCTCACGCACCGCCAGCTGCTGAAGGAAGTCTGGGGCCCCGCCTACGCCACGCAGACGCAGTACCTCCGCGTCTACATGGTGCAGCTGCGGCACAAGCTGGAGCGCGATTCGGCGCGGCCGGAATACCTCGTGACCGAGCCGGGCGTCGGCTATCGCCTGAAGGCCGACCCGGGCTCTTGAGGCCCCTGAGGCCCGGCCTCAGAGCCGGAAGTTCGGGGCCACGACGAACAGGACCTGGTCCTTGACGACGTCCGGGACATCGTCGACGGGCGTCGGCTGGTAGCCGCTGGGTGACGTCGTGCCGCCCGGGCCTGCGTAGTACGGGACGTTCGCGTGGCGGTACGAGCCCTCGAAGCGGAGCGAGAAGAAGTACTGCGAGAGGTAGCGCGTCGGGTTCGAGAACACCTCGGGCCGGATCGCGAGCGCGTCGGCCTACTGCGCGCGCGACCGGGAGAGGTCGGTGGTCTTGCAGCCGCCCGGCCACGCGGGGCCAGGGGTGTCTCGCGCTCGACCTGGATCGCCGGTCGACCAAGAGGGCGTCAGGAGCGCATTTGGAAACCGTTAAGACGCCGGGCGCACGCGTCGGGCGCCGCGATCCGCGCGGGGCCTCGTCGTAGGCTCCAGCACGACGCGCATGCAACTCGACGCCTCCGGACCGGCTCCGGTCACCACCAAAGATCCGCCATCAGCCACCGCGACCGGGGCTCACCCCGTGGCCGCGCTCCGGGTCCTGGTCTGGGCCGCGCTCGGCGTCGTGTTCGGCGACATCGGGACCTCACCGCTCTACGCGATGTCGGAGACCGTCTCCTCGCACCTCGCCGCGACCCAGAGCATCAAGACCAAGGTCACGATGCAGTTCGGCCAGTACTACGGCCGCGAGGAGGTCCTCGGCTGGACGTCGATGTTCTTCTGGGCCATCGCGCTCGTCGTCACGCTCAAGTACGTGATCCTGATCCTGCGCGCCGACAACCAGGGCGAGGGCGGGCTGTTCTCGATCCTCGCGCTGCTCAAGGCTCGCGCCGCGACGCTCTTCACCGCCCGCGGCATGACGCTCATCGTCCTGATGGCGGTCATCGGCGCGGGGCTCATCCTCGGGGACGGCGTGATCACGCCCTCGCTGTCGATCATGTCGGCCTGGGAGGGGCTCGAGGTCATCACGCCGCGCTGGGCGCCGTTCGTGCCGTGGCTCTCGATCGGCACGCTGGGCGTGCTCTTCGGCATCCAGCGCTTCGGCACGCACCGCGTCGGCAGCATCTTCGCGCCGGCGATGGCGGTGTGGTTCGCCACCATCGCCGCCATGGGGCTCGCCAGCATCGTCAAGCACCCGGACGTCGTCGCGGCGATCAACCCGATCCACGCGGTGCGCTACGTCGGCAACTTCCCGAAGGCCACGCTCTACGTCATCGGCTCGGTCGACCTGTGCATCACCGGCTGCGAGGCGCTCTACGCCGACATGGGGCACTTCAGCCGGCCCGCGGTGCGGCGCGCCTGGTTCTGGATCGTCTGGCCGGCGCTCGCGCTGAACTACCTCGGGCAGGGCTCTCGGCTGCTCGACCCGACGCCCATCGAGGGCGGCAACGTGTTCTTCGCGCTCGTGCCGTCGACGCCGGGCTTCGTCTACCCGCTGGTGGTCATCAGCTGGCTCGCCACCATCATCGCGAGCCAGGCGCTCATCTCCGGCGCGTTCTCGCTGGTGGGTCAGGCCATCCAGCTGGGGCTGTTCCCGCGCGTGAACGTGGTGCACACGAACGCGAACGTGGAGGGTCAGATCTACATCCCCGAGGTGAACTGGGCGTACCTCGCCCTGTGCATCATGCTGGTGCTCGTCTTCCGCAATTCGCACAACCTCGCGCCGGCCTACGGGCTCGCCGTGACCGGCACGATGGCGTTCACCACGATCCTCTTTTACCTCGTGGCAACGCGCGTCTGGCACTGGAAGCCCTACGTGATCGGCCCCGTGTGCGCGGTCCTCATCTGCCTCGACCTCGGCTTCTTCGTCAGCAACGCCACGCAGTTCATGGAGGGCGGCTACGTCACCATCCTCATCGCCGCCGCGGTGGCGTTCGTGATGCTGACCTGGCGCAAGGGCCGCGCGGCGCTCGCCACGGCCATGCAGGCGACGTCGCTGCCGATGGAGCTCTTCCTCTCCAGCCTGAAGGAGGAGAATCCGTTACGCGTGAAGGGCACGGCGGTCTTCATGACCAGCAACCCGGGCGCGCCGCACTCGCTGATCCACTACTTCAAGCACGCCAAGGCGCTGCACGAGCACATCGTGTTCCTGACGGTTCAGACGAAGCACGTCCCTACCGTGCCGGAGGACCAGCGCATCGTCGAGGTCGTCGACCACGGCTCCGGCCTGTTCGGCGCGAAGGTGGTGCTCGGATTCATGGAGACGCCCGACATCCCGAAGACGATGAAGCAGCTCGCGAAGTTCGGCATCGACGTCGACCTCGACGATCTGTCGTTCTTCCTCGGGCGCGAGTCCCTCGTGTTCACGGGCAAGGCGAAGATGAGCCTCCCGCGGAAGCTGTTCTTCAAGTTCCTGAGCAACAACGCGGTGCCGGCGTCGGCGTTCTTCCGGCTCCCGCCCGGGCGCGTGATCGAGCTCGGGGTACAGATCGAGATCTGAGATCGCCGCATTCTACGACGCGTCGAGCTTGATCCGATAGCCGACGCCGAGCTCGGTGAGGAGGTGCTTCGGCTGCGCGGCCTCTTCCTCGAGCTTGTGGCGAAGCTGGGTCATGTAGACGCGCAGGTACTGCACCTGTTCCGAGTGACCGGGGCCCCAGACCTGCTCGAGGAGCTGTCGGTGCGTCATCACCATGCCCGCGTGCTTCAGGAGCGCCACGAGCATCTTGTATTCCATCTGTGTCAGGTGAACCTCTTCGCCCTTCCTCGTGACGACGCGCTTCACGAGGTCGACCGTCATGTCCTTGCCGATGTTGACGGTGGTGGTCGTCGTGTCGCGCATCAGCGCGGCGTGGCGCAGCGCCACGCGGATCCGCGCGGTGAGCGCGGAGGCGCCGAAGGGCTTCGTGATGTAGTCGTCGGCTCCCACGTCGAGGGCCGCGACCTTGGACTCCTCCTGGCCGCGCGCCGAGATGATGAGGATCGGCATCGTGCTCCACTCGCGGAGCAGCTTGACGACCTCGATCCCGTCGTTGTCGGGCAGCCCGAGATCGAGCAGGACGACGTCGGGCGTGTACGCGGTCGCCTGCTGGATGCCTTCGTTGGCGCTCGCCGCTTCGATGACGCGGTAGCCGCGCGAGGAGAGCGCGAGGCGCACGAACTTTCTCATCTGGGGCTCGTCGTCGACGACGAGGACGAGAGGCTTCTGTTCGTCGGTCATGAAGCGTCCTCTTCCGCGTCCCGGGAAGGCGGGACATCTTCGACGCTAGCCGGCGCCGCCGGCAGCGTGAATCGAAACGTGGCGCCTCCGCCAGCTCGTTGAAGGACCTGGATGGAGCCGCCGTGGGCCTGGACGATGCCCCGGCAGATCGTGAGACCGAGGCCGACGCCTCCACCCTCGCCCTCATGCACGCGGGCGAACTTCTCGAACACGCGGTCGGCATCCGCTTCCGGAACGCCGGGGCCGCGATCGGAGATGTCGATGGCGACCATCTCGTCCTCCTTCCGCGCCGCAAGGTCGATCGGGCTGCCGGGCGGTGAGTACTTCGTGGCGTTCTCCAGGAGATTGATGAGCACCTGCTCGACGAGCACTGCATCGCAGGCGGCGAGGAGGTCCGAGGGAACGCTCGTCCGCACCTCTCGCCCCGCGAGGCGATCGGCCGTTCGACCGAGCGCCGACCCGACGAGCTCCTCGACAGACACCGGGCCCTTCTTGACCTTGAGCGCTCCGGCCTCGAGCCGGGTCATGTCGAGGAGGTTGCGAACGAGCCGTGACAGGCGCAGGGCTTCCTCGTGCGCGGTCTGGAGCAGCTCGCGGCGCGTCGCCTCGTCGGTCGGCGCATCCTCGTCGAGGAGCGCGCTCGTCGCGCCGGTGACGACCCCGAGCGGCGTGCGGAGATCATGCGAGACCGAGCTGAGGAGCGCGCTCCGAAGCTGCTCGGTCTCGGCACGAAGGTGGGCCCGCCGGGCCTCTTCGGCGAGATCCGTCCGCTCGAGGGCGGAGCCCACGACTCCGGCGAATGTCTCGAGGAGCTGCCGCTCGTCCGCATCTTCGAGCTCCGCGGCCGCGGAAGGAAACAGCGCGAGGACGCCGACGCGCCCGCGCGATCCCTTCAGCGGCACGACGAGCGCACCCGCGGAGGGGAGCGTGTCGGTGCCGAGCCCGGCGCGCCTCTGGTTCGTCCAGACCCACTCGGCGACGCCGACGTCCTTGCCGCGTCGTTGAGACTCTCGAGGTGCTGCACGTTCATGGACGTGAAGACGTCGATCCCGGCATCGAGGAGCTCGTCGATGTCCTGCCACCGCTTCACGTGTCGCGACCCCGGCGCGTTCGTGTGCGCAAGCTCGTCGACGAGGAGGACTTGCGGTCTTCGCGCGAGCGCCGCATCGAGATCGAGCTCCTCGAGCTTGATGCCGTGGTGCACCAGGGTGCGGCGCGGCAGGAGCTCGAGCCCGATGAGGAGCGACCCGGTGTCGTAGCGCCCGTGCGTCTCGACGAGCCCGACGGCGACGTCGCGCCGCACGTCGCTCATCTCCACGCGGGCGGCCTCGAGCATCGCGTAGGTCTTGCCGACGCCTGGCGCCGCGCCGAAGAAGATCGTGAGCTTGCCACGACGCGCCTGCTCCTCGGCCTCGCGCACGTGCGAGAGGAGCTCGTCCGGATCGGGGCGTCGTTCCGACATGGTGCCTACTCTCGTCCGACGCGAAGGCGGTCCGTCGCGTGGACCATCGCGGACGGCGCACGCGATGCGGACCGTAGTGCCACCCGGATCAAGGCCGCATAAAGATCCGGGTCCGAACGGCGGAAAGGCGGCGCCGGTGGGGCGCCGTCACGTCGCGCGACCGGAGGGCGGGGTGCAAGTCGGTGCCGCAGCGCGCAGGGCGTGCACCTCGACGCCCCTCGATTCGATCCGCGCTTTATGCGGCGCTTATGGAGGCTCGGCCCTGATTGACGCGGTGCTGACGCGGGGGTGGGTACATCCATAGCGTGATGCCGCGCGGATCTCGCGAAGAGCCCAGCGCGCTCCAGCACCCGTACCGGAGCAACGCCATGAATACCACCAACCGACTCCCCACCGCTGGATCCGAGTCACGCGAGGACCTCATCGTCTGGGCGTTGATCGCGTTCGTCGGCGCGCTCGGCGTTGCCATCGGGATCCTTGCGCCGGGCCGGACCGTCGAGCCCTCCCTCGGCATCGCGATGCTCTTCTTCGTGGCTCATACCTTCGGTTCCGAGCGCCGTCGGCTGAAAGCCGGAGAGCCGGCGCCCGGGGCACCTATGTTGCCCCGGGGGCGCCGTGTTCCTCGCATCGCTCGAACTTCCAACGCTCGCCTGTGAATCGCCGTCGAGCCGCCATGCGGCGGCTCTGCGGCTCGACCGGAACGCCTGAAACCAATGACCACCCCCCATCCCCGTCCTTCCCATCGCCTCTCGTTCGTCGTCGCGGCGACGCTGCCTCTGCTCGTCACCCGCACCGCCGCTGCGCAGGACGCTCCAACGACTCCCGAACCGGAGCCGGGCACCTCGACGCCCGCGCCGGCGCCGCTGACTACGGCCCCGTCGCCGCCTCCAGGTACTCCGCCCCCCGAGAGCAAGGAACCTCCGATCACGCCGGCGCCACCGACGCCCGCGCCCGGAATTCTCAAGGTGACGCCGCTTGGCTACGTCGAGGCGCTCTACGCCTACAATTTCAATCGCCCGTCGAACGGCATCACGAACTTTCGCGGCTTCGACAACCGGCACAACTCCTTCACGCTCTCCAACGTGGCGCTCGGTGCGAACGCCGAGGCCGGCCCGGTGACGGCGCGGCTCATCCTGCAGTACGGCTCGACGCCGAGCACGTACTACCTGGGCGAGCCCACGCTCGCGGGCAGCGGAGCCGCCAACGGCTCGAGCCCGGAGCTCTGGAAGTACGTTCAGGAGGCCAACGTCGCGTGGAAGGCGCCGGTGGGCCGCGGCCTCGTGCTGCAGCTCGGCCTCGTGCCCTCTCCGATTGGCTACGAAACGTTCGCCGTGAAGGACAACTGGAACTGGTCCCGATCGAACCTGTTCTTCGGCTTCCCGTTCTATCACACGGGACTCCGCGCGACGTACGAGTGGACCGACGAGATCTCGACCACGTTCGCCATCTACAACGGCTGGAACACCGTCGTCGACAACAACGAGGAGAAGAGCATCCAGGCCAGCGTGACCTACAAGGTCCCGAACAAGATCCTCGTTCAGGCGCTGTATTTCGGCGGCATCGAGCGCCCCACGGGCTCCCCCGAGGGCCCGAACTGGCGCCACACCTTCGACCTCTTCAGCCAGTTCGATGCAACGAGCTGGCTGTCGTTCACGGGACAGGCCGACTACGGCTACGAGAACACCAGAATCGGCACCGCGCGCTGGTGGGCCGGCGCGGCCTACGCGCGCGTGAAGCCGGTCGACAAGGTGTACATCGCGCTCCGCGGTGACCGCTTCACGGAGCACCTTGCAACGGACGGGTCGGGGCGGGCCAGCAACGCCCTCTTCTGGGGCGGCGTCGAGTGGGTGAGCTCACTCACCACGACGCTCGATGTACGGCCGGTCGACAACCTGTCCGTGCGCCTCGAGTACCGGCACGACGTCGCGGAGGCGCCGCTCTTCTACGGGCGCCAGGTCTCGGGTGACGGCAGCGCCGCAGCGCCGTTCGTTCCCAACGCGCGGACTCAGGACACTGCGCTGCTCGGCGCGACCGCGTGGTTCTGACGAGGTCGCACGTGCTCGGACCGTGCTTGCGGGCATTGAGCGCGTCGGCAATCCCAATCGCTATGCATAAGAAATTCTCTGGCGCAACCGAGTGGGTTGCGCCGCACGAGGTGCGTCCATGGACGTCGTTTTCGTCGGTCTCACGTTGGTTCTGTTCGGAGTCACAGCGCTGCTGATTCGACTCTGCGAGCGCGTCTGAGGGGCAACCCATGCCCGTCCTTTATCTCGTAGGCGCTGCCATCTCCGTGGCCCTCTTCATCTACCTGCTGTTCGCGATGCTGAAGCCGGAGAGTTTCTCATGAGCACGAGCGGCATCTTCCAGCTCGTCTTCTACTGCGTCCTCCTGGCGCCGTGATCGCTACGGGAGCTTCGCCGCCTCGTCGATGACCTCGCGGGCGTGCACGCCGGGATCGACCGACGGCCAGATCTTCGCGACCTTGCCGTCCTTGCCCACGAGGAACGAGACGCGGTCGTAGCCCCACAGCTTCTCGCTCACGCCGTACGAGCGGGCGACGGCGCCCGACTCGTCGGACGCGAGGGCGAACGGCAGTTGGTGCTCCTTCTGGAACTTGCGATGGCTCTCCGTCGAGTTCGAGGAGACGCCGAGCACCACCACCCCGGCCGCGTCGAGCTTCTGCCACGCATCGCGAAACGCGCAGGCTTCCTTGGTACAGCCCGGCGTTCCGTCCGCGGGATAGAAGTAGACGACCACCGCCTTCCCCTTGTTCTCGCTCAGGCGGACCTGGTGTCCGGCGGGGTCTTCGGCCACGACCTCGGGGGCGCTGGTGCCGATCGCCACGAGGCCCGTCCCACCATCGGGTCGCTTTACCTCGCCACACGCGATGACACCGGGCATGACGGCGATCACGGTGAACGAGAGCGCGACGGCAGCGGAGAGCGCGAACGACTTCATTTCGTGGTCATGATGGCAGCTAGCGTGGCGCTCCGCCACGCGATCGACGGCCGCTGACAATGCTTCGTCCGACCATGCTACTTCCAGACGACAGTGAGGAGGCGCTGATGACCGACGAGCAACCGAAGTCGATCGTGATCCGGTTCGAGCCGACCGACGTGGCCGCGCTGCTGCGCTCCAGCCTCACGCCGCTGATGGCTCAGGCGAAGGAGCACGCGATCGAGCTACGCGTCGAGACGCTCGGAGAGGTATCTCCGCTTCCCGTCGATCCGGAGAAGCTCGCCTGGGGTATCGCCACGCTGGTGGGCAACGCGCTTCGCTACGTCCGGCGGGGAAACGCGGGCCGGCCGGGCGGCAGCGTTCTCGTTCACATCGATGAGGGATCGACGCCGGATCACGTGGCGATCGCGGTTCAGGATGACGGTCCTGGCATCCCTGAAGAGAAGCTTCCGTATCTCTTTCAGCGACGCGCTGGCGCGCCGCACGCCGAGGGACTCGCGCTCTCGTTGGTTCGCGACATCGTCTCGGCGCACGGCGGGCGCATCGTGGTGGAGAGCCGCACCGGCTCTGAGGAGCACGGTACGAGCATCACCATTCATCTGCCCCGCAGCTGAGCTACTCCGCGTCGCCGCCCGGCGACGTCGTCCACTGCTTCATCGCTTCGTCACCCGTGCGATCGACATGCACCTTGTCGTCGACGGTCTTGACCCACTCGAGCGGGATGTAGTGGTGCTGCCCCTTGTCGTCTTTTGCCAGCTTGAGGCTGTTGCCCTCGATGTGGTCGACCTTCGCGAACTGGCCATCCTGCGAGCAAACAACGGGCATATGCGGCTTGATCTGGTTGGTATCGATCATCAGAACTCTCCTGTGGGGGTTGAGCCCACGTGGAGTGCAATCGATGTGCCTCAGAACGTGCCGAGCACGCCCAGCGTTCCGCGCTCGGACGTGCCCGTCAGGGTGGGCATCCAGCGAATGGAGCTCCCGTGCTGCGCCGCGACCACCTTCTTGGCGTGAAAGTGCAGGAGCTGGGGGAGGTAGTACCCGAGGAGCCAGCCCAGACCCGAGCCGAGGAGCACGTCGCTCGCCCAGTGCTCGTCGGCGACGACGCGGAGCGCACCGGTGAGCGACGCCACGCTCAACGCCCAAACGCACGCGACCTGGTCGGCGCCACCACCGCCGAAGAGCGGCAAGAACTTGTGGTGGACGCAGATGAGGCCCGCCGCGGTGAAGCTCGCCATGGCGTGGCCGCTGAGCAAGCTGCGGTAAGGACCACCCGAGCACCCTTCGGGCGGGCAGTCGGTCACGTAGGGTCGGGCGCGCCCGATCACGCGCGTGCCGACGAGCTGGGTGAAACCGGCGAGCGTCAGGACCTCGAAGTCGATGAGCGCGAGCTGCGCCGCGACGTCGGGATTGCGCTGCAGGACGAGGGCGCCGAGCCCGACGTCGAGGACGTAAGGCGCAAAGACGAGCGTTCGGAACCCCAGATCGCTGAGGCGCGCAGCCCCGTTGCGACGACCAGGGCTCGAAGCGCGCAGCAGATCACGCCCGCCGTTATCCAGGATCGGGACTTCGAAGTCGATGGTCGCTTCCTCGGGCCCTTCGAGCGCCGCGCCGAGATCGTCGGCGCGGAGCGTCATGGTGGCGCTGATCATGACCTCAGCGAGCGATACGCGCGTCCACTCCGGGCTCCACCGAACCGGGGGATACGCCGACGGTCGCGGCGGCGCGGGCGCGGGCCCGAAGACCGGCGTGGCCGCGGCAGGATCAGGCGGCGCGCCTGCGGCATCGGTGGCCCACGCAGCCCCGCAGCCGAGAGCCATCGAGAACAGAACGGCGCGAAGCAAGCGAGCGCTGCACCAGCCCATCGACATGCGCTTACCACAACCACCCGGGCCGTGGTGCGCCACCGCAACGCATTCTACGGCTGCCGATGGCATATCGGTTATGGTGCGGGGGTGAGGCTCGCGCGCCGAGGCAAGCTGCGGCAGGGATGGCCCATGGCCAGGGCGGCTTCCCTCGTTGCGCTCGCTGCGTGGTCAGCGCCGGCATCGGCCCACGCCGATGGCGAAGCGGTCGCGTGGAAGGAGCAATGGCCGAGGTTCCGCTGGAGCGAAGGCGCGGCCACGGTGGGGTTGGTCACGGCATCGCTCGTCGAGGATCGCGTGCTGCAGGGCCCGGCGGAGCCGCACTGGACCGGCGCGCTCCTGTTCGACAACCAGGTGCGGGGAGTGCTGCGCGGCCGCTCCGATCATCTCCAGCGGGCGAGCTCGCGCTACGCAGACATCGGGTACCGCACGCTCTCCTTCCTCCCCTACTTCGACGTCGCCATCGCGCTCGGCGTGCACCGGAGCGCCGACGTCGCGCTGCAGATGTTCCTGATCGACGTGCAGTCGCAGAGCTTCACGGGCAGCCTGACGCTCTTCACGAAGTGGCTGGTCGGTCGCCAGCGCCCCTACGCGCGCGACTGCACGCCCAACGGAACGGTCGGTGTCCACAGCTGCGGCTCGCGGTACGACAACATCAGCTTCTTCAGCGGGCACACCTCGGCTGCATTCACTGGCGCCGCGCTCACCTGCGTCCATCACGCGAACCTGCCGCTCTACGGAGGCGGCCTGCCCGACCAATGGGCGTGCGTCTGGGCGATGAGCGTGGCCGCGGGCACGGGATTGCTGCGCATCGTGTCCGACGATCACTACGCATCCGACGTTCTGATGGCCGCCGGCGTGGGCATCTTCTCCGGCTACGTCGTACCGTCGCTCCTGCATTATGGTTTCGGCTCAGCGAAGAACACGCGGCCGTCGGGCTTGCGCGTCGTTCCCACGCTCCAGCCGGTGGTAGGCGGGATCGGCGTCGGCGTCGCCGGCTCGTTGTAGAGACGCCCCCCCGGCCGATGGCCCTGGCGCCAGCTGCTAGCGCGTGCCGAAGAACGCGTCGGCGTCGAGGCCGAACGAGCTGATCTTCAGCCGCGCGAAGATCTCGTCGGCGCGCTTCGTGCGCTGCTCCGCCTCCTCGATGGTCGCAGCATCGATCTGCAGATCGGGCGAGACGCGGAGCAGGTTCGCGTAGACGCGGCAGCTGCGCGCGAGCTCGACGTCGTTGCCGATCTCTTCGAAGATCCAGATCGACTGGAGGAGA
>JAYTBL010000892.1:0-2893 GCA_043736975.1 Polyangiaceae bacterium | reverse complement strand
GTACTCGGGGCGGCGCGCCGTCGGCACCGAGCCGGCGGCGCGCGGCGTCCCTCACCGCGCCGACGTGGCGCTGGTCACGCAGCTCATCCTGCTGATGTCGCGCTACTGGAAGATCAAGATCCGCGACCGCGCCGGCGCCGCGATCATGTTCCTCCAGGCGCCGGTCATCGGCCTGATGCTGGCGTTCGTGTTCGCCGGGCAGAAGGAGGCCGTGCCCTTCTGGTGCCTGGGCGCGCTCCAGGAGCTCGGCAAGAAGGCGCAGGGCTCCCAGGGCTCCACCGATCTCCTCGCGCGCATGCTCGCGACCAAGGACAACACTGCGGCGATGTTCTTCGTCGTGGTCTCGGCGGTGTGGTTCGGCACCTCCAACTCCGCGCGCGAGATCGTGACCGAGCGAGCGATCTATCTGCGTGAGCGGATGGTCAACCTCTCGATCATCAACTACGTCTTCTCGAAGTACATCATCCTCACGCTCATCTGCATCTTCCAGTGCTCGATGCTGCTGGGGATCGTATTCTTCACGCTGGGCTTCCACGGCGGCATCCTTGCGTTCCTCCTGGAGCTGGCGGTGATGGTCGCGGTCTCGATGAACGCCTGCGCGCTCGGTCTCCTCCTGTCGACGGTCGTGGCCTCGGCGGAAGCGGCCATGGCGCTCACGCCGATCGCGCTGATCCCGCAGGTCGTCCTCGGTGGCCTCATGGTGCCGATGACAACGAACCCGATGCTCAAGCCGCTCATGTACATCATGCCGGCGCGCTGGGGGTTCGAGGGCTCGATTGCCCACGAGCGGCTGGCGATCGAGAAGGAGCCGGCCTGGTGGATCGACCTCCAGAACCCTGGGCTGAACAGCGCCCCGGATTACGTGTTCGCGGGCCACTTCCAGTGCGCGATCGCGCAGATGGGCTCCGACACGCTGAAGGGCGCGTGGGGCTTCACGATGTACGACCAGTTCTGGCTGCCCATCTCGGTGCTTCTGGGCATGACCGCGGTGATGCTGGTCCTGCTCCTCATCCTGCTGAAGGCCCGCGACCCGGTCTGATCAGAGCGGGGGGACCTTGCCCTTGGGGTCGGCGGACAGGTTCATCAGGAATGTCGCCGCCTGGTTGCGCGCCCCTGAGTCGTTGAACACCACGAAGTGCCCATCCTTGCCCTTCTTGGGGACGAACTGCGCGAGGACGCCGCTCGCGCGGCCGTCCCCGAGGTTGCCGCTGAGGCCCTCGGGCGGAACGCTCACGTCGCTGAGACCGGCCCACTGCCCCTCCACGACCGGGCGCACGCCGGGGAGCTGGCGCGGGAGGCCTATCGCCACCGACAACGCCTCGATGCCGTGCGGCGGCGCGTAGGAGTCGCCGACACCGTCCGGCCCGACGCCCTCGGTCTGGTAGATGCTCTTCGGCGCGTAGCCGGCGCGCGGGCCGCGCGCGATGAAGCCGCCGTACTGCAGGGGATCGGCGCTGTCGACGATCGACTGCACCAGCGTCATCACCGGGTGGAACAGGTTCAGCTCGGTCGCGCTGTCGGGGTCGCTCAGGCCCACGAGCAAGCGGAACCCCGCCGCGACGTCGACCGGCTTGGTCTTCTCGAGGAGGTTCAGCGCGAGGTCGCTGCCGGCACCCGAGAGCACCGCGCCGCGCGCGAGATCGCTCCCGGCGAGGAACAGCGGTCCGTTGAGCCCGCCCTGCGAGTGACCGAAGAAGGTCACGCGCGTGCCGTCGAACGCGACGTCCTGCGCGGCCTTCGCGGTGGCGGCGGGCACCTTGATCTTCGTCTGCGTGAAGAGGCGAGCCTGCTGCACGACGTCGATCGCCGACTGCCGGTTGCTGGTGCGCGCGGCGAGGATGTTGTCGAGGTTGAAGAACAGCAGCTGGGTGGTCGTCTCGGCCTGCGGATCGCCGAGCGCGGGCGCGCCGGGCCGTGTGCCGTGGAAGATCTGATCGATCCCCATGGTCGCGAGGCACTTCTGCGCGAGCGCTACCGCCGTGCCGTCGTCGATGAACGACCGAAAGTCTCCGCCGGTGCCGTGCGAATAGAGCACGATCGGATAGCCGCTCGCGGGCGCCGGGCACTTCACCGCGTCGGGCACGGCGAGCGCGAAGCGCAGGTCGAACGTGCTCTGCAGCTTCGGCCTGCCGTCCTCGACGATGAACCCGCCGCCGTTCTCCGGCTTGCGGAACGGCACGTCACCAGCCTGGTAGTTCGGTGAGGGCCCGTAGTTGCCCTCGTACACCACCATGTCCGCGCCCTCGTCCTTTCGCGTCCAGTCGCGCGCGGTAGGCATCGGCACGTTCTGCACGACGTCATCCATCGCCGCGAAGGTCTCCTCCGTCGCGTCATTGGTGGTGAAGACCGTGAGGTGCACGATGTCGGCGGCGGCGATGCCTGCGCCGCGCAGCTCGGTGACCGCGGGGGCGTAGAGGTCGTGGACGGCGCGGGTGCGCTCGCTGACGGGCTCGAGGTCGAGCACCTCCGCCAGCTCGCTGGCGCGGCCGACGAGCGCGCCGGTGGCGGTGCGCACCTTGTTCGTGACCACCACCGCGTAGCGCGTCTTGGGTCGCAGCGGCCGACCCAGCATCGGGAGCACCGCGAGCGTATTCGACGGCCAGTACACGGCCTCGGCAGCCTGCCAGTGCATCTGCGCCAGGTGCCGCTTGCCGCGCTCGGGCGACGCCGGGTCGACGTCGATGATCTGCACCGACGCGTCGTTCGCCATGGCCGCGGGGGGATCGGCCGGGAGCGTCAGCGGGTCGAGCGGTCCGTCGAAACGCAGCGCCGCCGCGGCGGCGGTCGAGAAGCCCTTCAGCAGCCCGTCGGTCGCGGTCACGTACTGGGCGAGGAGCGGCAATCCCTGGGGATTGGGGAATCCCTTGAATACCACTGCCCCGTTCGCATCTCT
>JAYTBL010000891.1:0-2895 GCA_043736975.1 Polyangiaceae bacterium | reverse complement strand
TTCTCGGTCTCCCAGAGCTGCGCGCGCTCGCCGTCCGAGGTGAGCACTCCGCCCGACGCGATGATCGAGAGGCGCGAGAGCACCGCGCCGTCGGCCATCGCGAGCCCGAGCGCCTTGCCCTCGGGATCGAAGAAGCCGCCGTTGACGGCGAGCTCGGCGCCGGTGCGCTGGACGACCGCGTCGAGCGCGGTGGTCATCCCGATGTCCTCCACCCGCATCTCGTAGCGATCGAGCGAGAACGGCCAGGTGCGCACGGCGTAGCGCCGCGCGTCCTCGACGAGCGCGTCTCCTGCGTCGCCCTCGTTCTCCACCGCCGCGCCGCCGGCGGCGAGCGGCTCGCGTACGCCTGCGGGATCGGCCTTGCGCCTCCGGCAGCCGACGCTCGGCAAGAGCAGCAGCAGGATCGCCGTCGCCACCAGCGCGCGCGCGAGGAAGGCGCTCACGGCGGCGCGGTAGCGCCGCGGATCCTTGGGAAACAGCGCGACATGCCGCGCCTCGGGGAACAGGTGGTCCTCGGCGTCGATCCCGTCGTGGCGTTCGCGGGCGATCCACGCGCGGACGTCGCGCGCGGGCACGAGCGCGTCGTTCTCCCCGTAGAGAAAGAGGTGCGGGCAGCGCGGCTGATGGGCGGTGATGCGATCTGCGGCCGAGAGCATGACGCTGACGGAGCGGAGGAAGACGGCGCGGTAGACGGCGAAGCCGAGCACCAGCAGCGGCGTGACCAGGGGCAGGCGCTCGCGCGCCTTCAGCCTGAGACGGCGGGCCAGCGCCGGCGTCATGCCGAGCGCGAAGCGCCGTCCGAAGTCGAACGGGCCGCGCTGGTTCCATAGCCCGGGCGACGAGTCGTAGATCACGCCGCGGATCGCGTCGCGCGCGCGCCGTCCGTCCTCGGTCGCGGCGAGCGCATCGAGCAAGGCCGCCCACGCGATGAAGCCGTTGTCGCTGAAGAGGTGCACGACGATGGGCTGCGCCCCGCGCGCCGCGCGCAGCTCCTCGGCGATGGGGACGATCGACTGCGCGTACGCCGCGGGATCGGTGAGTCCGGCGACGGTGTTCGCGATCACGCTGGAGCTCGCGAGCCCCAGCGTCCGGTAGAGGCGCGCATACGCCTCCAGCTGCGACGGCAGCGCGTTTCCCCAACCCAGGAGCACCACGCGCCCGTTCATCGGCGCGGATGCTAGTACACTCCGCGCCCATGAAAGCGCTCGTCCTCTCCTATGCCGGCTGCAGCACCTGCGCGAAGGCCCTGAAGTGGCTACGCGAGCACGACGTCACCGTCGAGCTGCGGCCCATCGTCGACGAGCCGCCGACCGCCGTCGAGCTCGCGGCGTGGATCCCGAAGAGCGCGCGGCCGGTCCGCAAGTGGCTCAACACGAGCGGCCTCAGCTACCGCGCGCTCGACAGGGAGCGCGTCGCCGCAGCAAAGGACGACGAGATCGTGAAGTGGCTCACGAAGGACGGCAAGCTCGTGAAGCGCCCGGTCGTGGTGGCGGGTAAGCACGTGCTCGTCGGCTTCGACGAGCAGGCGTACGCCGCGGCCTTCGCCGGCTGATCAGGGATCGAGGGTGGCGCGCACCCCGAGCGCGAACCACACGTGCGCGCTGCCGGAGTCGCGATTGAGGCTCCTCGGTTGGTTGCCCGAGCCGTTCTGGTTCGTGATGCCGCTCTGGTTGATCATCGTGCCGGCGACGAGCCCCACGAAGGGACCGATGCGCGCGGTCTTACCGTTCTCGCCGCGATGGACCGTGAGGTCGGCGCCTACGCGGAAGTCGACGAGATCGAGCGCGCCCTTCCACATGTGGCCCGCGGGATCGAGCGGCAGCCCGCCCTGGTAGAGGGTCTCGTAGCCGAGCCCGTAGCGCAGCCAGATGACGTACGAGCGCCCGCGCTTGACCATGCCCTCGATGTGCGCGCCGAAGCCGTAGCCGCGGGCGCGGCACGAGTCGGCGCTGATGCAGTCGTCGCGCGATCCGATTGCCGCGTAGCCGTGCGCGCCGACCAGGAACGTCTTGCTGGTGCGGAAGGAGATGTCGGCGCCGAGCGGCAGGAGCGTCGGTGAGCCGCTGTTCAGGCGATCCTTGGCGCCATCGAGCGCGCGCTGGAATCCGAGATCGAGCGCGAGCCGCAGGCCGTCCGGACGCGAGGCCTCGTCGCCTTCGGGCACGGGCTTGTCGGCCTCGGCGGGCGTGGGCGCGATGGCGATGGGCGCGGTGACGATCGGCGTGGGGGCCGGCGGCTCGGCGGGGTTGGCGGGCGCCGGTTCGTCGGCCAGCGCGGGCATCGTCCCGAGGAAGAAGGAGGCGAGCGTCGCGAGACGGAGGACGGTGAGGCGCATGTTGGCGGGGATCAGTGCAGCCGTCATGCCGCGCAGCCCCCCTGATATCAATAGGAAATCGGAGGATGTGGCGCGACATGTGCCACCAGGCCTGGCACAGCCGCCAGGCCCGCAGCGCGGCGTGGACATCGGCTACGCGGCGGCGTCGACGTTCGCGCTGACGGGGAAGTAGCCCCTCACGCCAGCGCGCGGATGGCCGCGCGGATCGCGTCCGGGACGCGCACCTTCGTGGAGGTGGCGTAGTCGACGAGCACGGCGACCGAGGTGCCGCGCGCGTGGAGGCGGTTGCCATGGCGCGCCTCGTAGCTCATCGTCATGCTCGTCTCGCCGACCTTGGTGACCGTCGCGGTGACCTCGAGGCGCGCCGGGTACTTCACGGGCGCGAGGAAGTCGCAGGTCGTGGTCGCGAGGATCGGTCCGACGTCCGAAGGCCCGGACGTCATCACCCCGATGCGCTCGAAGAGGGCGATGCGGGCGGACTCGAACCAGGTGAAGTAGCGGGCGTTGTTGACGTGGCCCAGCGCGTCCATGTCTCCCCACTGCACGATGACGTCGACCTT
>JAYTBL010000890.1:0-7253 GCA_043736975.1 Polyangiaceae bacterium | reverse complement strand
CAAGCTTGCGGACGCCCCGAGATCGGGCCGGCCGCCTTTTCTCTCTCCGACGCCGATGCCGCACGGGTCGAAGCCGAGGCCTGCCGCCTGCCAGCCGATGTAGGACTGCCGGTCACGCACTGGTCGGCGTCGTTGCTCGGCGAGCACGTTCGCAGCCAGGGAATCCAGGTCCCGATCGACCAAGTGATCGCGGCAACGGATACGCTGAGACGCGCGGGCATCGCTCACGTCGTTCTCGGTCTCGTCCCGGCGAGCGTCGTTCCCCCGGATGACGGTTGGGGGTCGTGCCCTTTCCCCCCGCCGCGGACGCGGACGCCGTCGACAGCGCGGTCGTGACGCTCTCGCTGGACTGGACGACCAGGGACGCCCAGGAGCCGTACGCGTGCTCGAGTCTCCGGGCCACGGTTTCGGGGGCGCAGCCGCGCTCTGCGCACTCTGGCAGCGCAGCACGTCGACCTCGCGCTGCTCAGGCGCCCTCCCGCAGCGCCGGTCGCCGAAGGCGATGCGCGCCGGGCAGGTGGGATCGCGGGGCTCGCGAAGCCAGGGGCGGAGCCCACTAGAAGAACGTGTAGCCCAGGGCGCCGCCCAGGATGTTCGCGGAGTCGCCGGCGAAGAAGTGGTCGAAGCGGAGGGTCAGGGTGAAGTAGCTCGAGTCGCAGCAGTGGCCGAACTGGATGACCACCTCCGAGCTCACCGAGGGGCGGCCCGACGGCTCGCGGTTGCCCGCCAGCTCGATCGTCGAGCCCACGCCCGCGCCGATGCCCACCACCCATTCACTCGGGTGATAGAGGAAGCGATACCCTGGGCGCACGTACACGCCGGTGCCGCGGTTGCTCGACACCAGGCCCGGCTCCAGCAGCAGGCGGTTCGAGCGGAACTCGCGAACCGTGAAAGTGCCCTGCTTGCGCGAGCACGTGAACGCCGGGCCGATCGGGATCGACCACGGCCACGCCACCACCGCCGCCGGGTTCTGGCCGCGCAGCTGCGCGCCGAAGTGCGGGATGATGCTCGCGAGCAGGAGCTCCGGCGCCGAGCCGAAGCCGCTCGTGATCGGACCCCAGGGCGCGCCGAGGACGTTGTCGTCGCGCGGGTACTGGTACGGGATCGCCGGCTGCGTCTTCGCCCAGGCGGCGAGCTCGCGCTCGTTCTTCGCGTCGAAGTCCGCGCACGCCTTCATGCCGTCCGCGTAGTCGTACTTGGGGTCCTCCGCGGCGGCGCTCTGCTCGCCGGCGGTGAGCGCCAGCAGCGCGAGCAAGAGGATGCGGAGCACGATGCGCGCGCCTGGCACGCGACCACGCTATCCGGTTGCTACTCGAAGCGGAACGACTTCCCGACCTGGACCACTTCGCCCTTGAACGCCGGGACCTTCGCCTTCTTGAACTCCTTCGCAATGCACTTTGCCACCGGCGTCCCCATCATCGGGCCCTTGTCGACCACCGCCTCGGCGGCGCTCCCGGCCGGCATGAACTTCACCGTGATGTGACCCTCGCCGCGCGGAGCGTTCGTGCTCTTGCACTTCACGAGGTCGACCGAGGAGAGCGCGGCCGAGGCCGCCTGGCGGTCGAACGTCGCAGCGTCCTCGGTGCTGGTCGGCGCCGGGGTAGGCTTCGGAGCCTTCGGCTTCTTCGGTCCGGCCAACGAGTCCCCCGCGACCGTGGCGGCAGTGAGGAGGGCCGCCGACATCAGGAGCGCCTGCAGTCGAGTCATACCTCCGCCATAGCAAGGTAGGTGCCGGCGGGTGCAACCTGCACTCATCGCCATTTGCTCCGAGGATCGCCCTGGCAAGCTCCTGGTCCATGGCGCTCTCAGGCGCCAATCGTGGATCCGTCGCAGACCACGTGGAGCCTTGTGCCCTCGCGCCCCGCGCGTCACGCTTGGAGCGCCGGCATGCTTCGCCTCGCGATCACGTTCTCGTATGCATGCCTGATCGCGTGCCCCGGCGCGCGCGAGACGGACGAGAGACCGGCGCAGAGCCCCGCACGATCGAGCGCAACCCCCGCGCCGCTGCCCTCAACGGCATTCCGCTCCGACGAGGAAATTCGCGCCCCGCAGGACGACGAACGCGCGCCGCTCTCGCGCTTCGAGACGCGCCGCATCGGCGGCGCGAGCGACGGCGACGGTCGTCCGCGCTACCACGGCGCGCCCATCGACCTCGACCTCGAGAACGCCGATCTCGCGGACGTGTTCCGCCTGCTGGCCGACGTCGGCCGCGTCAACATCGTCGTCGATGGCGACGTCAAGGGCACCCTCACGCTCCGGCTTCGCCATGTGCCGTGGGATCAGGCGCTCGACGTGATCGCACGGGCCAAGGGGCTGGGCCTCGAACGCCAGGGCAACGTGACCACCGTGCGTCCTGCTATCCTTCCTCGTCCATGACAGGCGAGACGTTGCGTGATCTGCCGCCGAGGGACGCCTCGGGCGGCCAGATCCTGGATGCGTTCCTCGCCTCGGTGGCGGCGCGCGGGCTCGAGCTCTACCCCGCGCAGGAGGAGGCGATCCTCGAGCTGCTCGACGGCTCGAACGTCATCCTCAACACGCCGACGGGGTCGGGGAAATCGCTGGTGGCCGAGGCCGCGCACTTCGACGCGCTGGTGCGCGGCGAGCGCTCCTTCTACACGAGCCCCATCAAGGCGCTCGCGAACGAGAAGTTCTTCGCGCTGGTGCGCATGTTCGGCGCCGACAACGTCGGGCTGATGACGGGCGACGCCACCGTCAACCGCGACGCGCCGATCATCTGCGCCACCGCCGAGATCCTCTCCAACATGGCGCTGGCCGAGGGCCCGCGCGCCGACGTCGACCTCGCGGTGATCGACGAGTTTCACTACTACGCCGACCGCGAGCGCGGCGTGGCCTGGCAGATCCCGCTGCTCGCGCTCCCCAACACGCGCTTCCTCCTCATGAGCGCGACCTTCGGCGATCCCGAGCCGTTCCAGAAGCACCTCGAGCGCCTCAACGGCAAGCGCACCGCGGTCGTGCGCTCCACCGACCGCCCGGTGCCGCTCGACTTCACCTATAGCGACGTGCCGCTCCACGAGCGCGTGCACCAGCTGGTGGGCCAGGGCAAGCACCCCATCTACCTCGTGAACTTCACGCAGCGAGCCTGCGCGGAGGAAGCGCAGAACCTCATGAGCATGGACTATTGCTCGAAGGAGGAGAAGAGGCGCATCACCGAGGCCCTCCAGGGCGCGCGCTTCGACAGCCCCTACGGCAAGGAGCTCCAGCGCTTCTTGCGCCACGGCATCGGCATCCATCACGCGGGGCTCCTCCCCAAGTACCGCCTCATCGTGGAGAAGCTCGCGCAGAAGGGGCTGCTCAAAATCATCAGCGGCACCGACACGCTGGGCGTCGGCGTGAACGTCCCCATCCGCACCGTGCTCTTCACGAAGCTGTGCAAGTTCGACGGCGAGAAGACCGCGATCCTCAAGGTGCGCGACTTCCAGCAGATCAGCGGGCGCGCAGGCCGCAAGGGGTACGACACCGCGGGCAGCGTGGTGGCGCAGGCGCCCGAGCACGTCATCGAGAACCTCCGCCTCGAGGCCAAGGCCGGCAACGACAGCGCCAAGAAGCGGAAGATCGTCAAGAAGAAGCCGCCGGACTGGGGCTACGTCCACTGGGACAAGACCACCTTCGACAAGCTCGTCACCGCCGCGCCCGAGCCGCTGGTCTCGCGCTTCGACGTCTCGCACGGCATGGTGGTGAGCGTGCTCTCCCGCGAAAACAGCGGCGGCTGCATGGCGCTCGGTCGCCTGATCAAGGCCTCGCACGAGCGGCTCCCGCACCAGCGCGCCCTCGGCCGCACCGCCATCGAGATGTTCAAGTCGCTTCAGGAGGCGGACATCCTCGGCTGGGACTACGACGACGATGGCCGCCGCCACATCGTGGTGAACTCCGATCTCGGCGAGGACTTCTCCATCCACCACGCGTTGTCGCTCTACCTGCTCGACACCGCGAAGCTGCTCGTCACCTCCGACGGCGCGTACGAGCTCGACCTCCTCACGCTCGTCGAGTCGATCCTCGAGAACCCCGACATCATCCTGGCGCGCCAGCTCGACAAGCTGAAGGGCGAGCGCGTCGCGGAGATGAAGGCCGCGGGCGTCGAGTACGACGACCGCATGGCCGAGCTCGAGAAGATGGAGTACCCGAAGCCGCAGGCCGAGTTCATCTATGGCACCTTCAACGCGTTCGCGGTGAAGCACCCGTGGGTGAAGGCCGACAACATCCGTCCCAAGTCGATCGCGCGCGAGATGTACGAGAGCTTCATGTCGTTCTCGGAGTACGTCCGCGAGTACGGCCTCGAGCGCGTCGAGGGCGTGCTGCTGCGCTACCTCTCGGACGTCTACAAGGCGCTCGTGCAGACCGTACCCAAGTGGGCGAAGACCGACGCCGTCGACGACGTCGCCACGTATTTCGGCGCCATCGTGCGCCAGGTAGACGCCAGCCTCCTCGACGAGTGGGAGCGCATGAAGAACCCGGCCGAGCGCATCGAGCCGCGGCCCGACACCGATGAGCTCGAGCCGGCCGGCTCGAAGGACATCACCAAGGACAAGCGCGGCTTCACAGTGCTGGTGCGGAACGAGATCTTCCGCTTTGTCCGGGCCATCGCCCGCAAGGACTGGACGGAGGCGGCGCGCGTCGTCCTCCCCGACGGGCGCACGGGGGAGGCCGCAGGGGTAGGCGCCGAGGTGCGGGAAGCGGCGCGGATCGAGGCAGAGCTCGCGCCGTTCTTCGCCGAGCACCCGGTGATCCGCGTGGATCCCGAGGCTCGGAGCCCGAAGCACGTGACCATCGAGGAGTCCGAGCGCACCTGGCAGGTACGACAGACGCTCCTCGACGGCGAGGACGACAACGACTGGTTCGTCGAGCTGACCGTCGACCTGGAGCGGTCCGCCTCGGCGCAGAACGAGAGCGCGCGGCCGGTGCTCACGCTCGGTCGATTCGGCAGGTGAGCGCGTGCTAACCTCCTCACTGTGGGCAAGCGAATCAAGCTTCCGCTCCTCGCTGATGCGGGGAGCACGCGTGCCTCGGACTCCCTGAAGAAGACCGTGCCCGACAAGAAGCCCTCGCTCGACGACGCTCGTAACCGCCTCGGCGGCCGCACCACCGACGAGGACGCCGCGCCTCCGGGCATCGGCCCAGGGGTCATCGTGCTGGTGCTCGCCAACGACGGCTCGAAGCACGTCGCGGTGGTGGTGTTCGCCAACTCCACCGAGGTGCACGTCCTCATCGACGGCACGAAGCTGCGGCGCGTCCCGCCCGCAGCGGTGGAGCGCAACGAGGGGGCGACGCCCAGCGCGCTCACGATGATCGCCGCCGACGCGCACGTGTTCGCGCGCCTCGCCGAGGGCCAGCCCGTTCGCTACGCCGACGACAGCGGCGGGCTGCTGGGCGGCAAGCTCATCGAGAAGTGCCGCTATGGCGCGCTCGTGGTGCGCGACGACGGCGCGGTGGTCGCGGTGGGCTTCCGCAAGCTGTGGCCCGCCACCAGCGCCGGCGCGGCGTGAGATCGTGGCGCTGAGGCGCGAGCTCCAGACGATCGCCGACGCGCTGCTCGCGGCAAGCGCCACGACGAAGGACGTGAGCCTCGACGCCATCGGTCAGGCGATCGGCGCGCGCGCCACCACGCCCGTCGAGATCGACGAGCTGATGGGGACGCTCGAGGCCGCGGGCCGGAACATCACCGGACCGCAGGGCGGCGCCGGCGAGGATCGCCTGAAGGCGACGGTCGCGGCGGTGCGGGTGCTGCGACCGGAGCTCGGTCGCGCCCCGACGCCCGCCGAGATCGCCGCGAAGGCCGGGCTCTCCGAGGATGACGTGCGCCACGCGCTGACCCTCCTCAAGGTCATGCAGCGTTGATTTGGTTCAGTTAATCGCTTGCCTTCGATTTGTCACACAACGACCCTTGCGTAGGTCGATGTGCGTGTCATGACTTCGGGCATGTCCTTCCTGACCGATCGCCTCTCGCTCCTCGCCGCGCTGACCCTTTCCGTCTCCCTCGCCGCCGGATGCGCGGGCGCCTCGAGCACGGCTTTGGCCGATCCCTCTGCGGAGGACGACAACGCCGAGGAGTTCTCGCAGGACATCGTCGCGACGCAGACCGACGCCAAGGTGAAGGCCGAGATCGAGGCCGCAGCGGTGGGCGCGAACTTCACGAGCGAGAGCGACTATCCGTTCCGCTACGTGTCAGCGACGCTCAAGACGAAGCTCTCCTCCACGAAGGCCGTCACCGACACGCTCGTGCGCGCCGAGCTCGCGTCGTTCGTCGACGGCGATCCCGACACCGACAAGCCGCTCGCCAAGCTCTTCGGCATGAACAAGACCTTCACCGAGTGGAAGAAGGACTTCACGCCCGCCTCCGGCCGCTGCAGTGACGACACCTCGCCGTCCGCCGCCGACTGCGCGGCGGTCACCAAGATGAACAACGCCATCACGAAGAACCTGCGCGGCGTGCGCGTCTACTACTTCGGTCGTGCGGGCCGGCAGGGCAGCGTCGACGGCGTGGCGGTCTCGGTCCTCATCGTCGGCCGCACCCCGTCCGGCAACCTCGCGGGCGTCCGCACCATCGCCATCTGGACCTGATCCGTCGGGCGGTCGTCGACGATCAGTCCGGAGCGTTCAACCTCGCGCGCCATGCGACCGGTGAGCACGAGGCGCAGCATCCGTAGCTCCGCACGTGTGTGCCAGAGCTGGTTCTTCCATGGGGTGGTGCGGTTCGCCTCGAAGAGGCGATGGCTGCTCTGCGCGATCGCGTAGTCGACGAGCGGCGCGGCCAGCGCGAGCATCGGCTGCCCGGTGATCGCCGCCGCGCCCAGCAGCCCGAGGCAGGAGAGCGTGGCGACGGCGTGCAGCGCGTGCGTCTCGGGCCGCGTGTGCAGGCTCACGTAGTGCGGCCAAAACGCCTCGAAGGTCGCCACCGCGTATGGATCGGCGCTCACGCCGCGGCCTCGATGGCGCGATCGAGCGCCGACTTCGCGTCCGCGGTGCCGCGCCGGATGCGTGCATCTTCCACCTTTCGGTAGGCGTCGAGGCGATCGACGAAGCGTGCCACCGTCACGCCGTCGATGCGTCGCGCCCGCAGGCCCAGGCCCAGTCGCTCCAACCACGCGGCGTTCAGCTCCTGCTCGGGCTGGCGGCGCACCGGGATGCTCAGCACCGGCTTGCCGAAGTAGATGGCCTCGGAGAGCGTGGTGAAGCCGCCGTTCGCGATCACCGCGCGCGCCGAGGCGAGGTCGGCGACGAAGCGCGCCTCGTCGAAC
>JAYTBL010000889.1:0-15710 GCA_043736975.1 Polyangiaceae bacterium | reverse complement strand
ACCCCCCCCGCCCCCGCTCGAGCCCCGGCGCGACGCGACCGGCGGCTCCAGGTCTCCTCCCGTGCAGCTCGGCGCGGCCGCGCCGTCGACCGAGGGCGGCGCGCTCGTCGAGCTGCTGAGCGCGCGCGTCGAGCGCCTCGAGTCTTCGGACGACATCGTTGGGCTCTCGCGCGCGCAGGTCGAGCTCGCGATCGTCAACGAGACCATCGGCGACGACGCGAAGGTCAACGCCGCCGCCGACGCCGCGCTCAAGGTCGATCCCGATCTCGCCTCCGCGCACGCCATCCTGCGGCGTCGCCTGCACTCGCGCGCGCAGCTGGTGCCGATGCTCCGCCACCTCGAGCGCGAGATCGCGGTCGCGACCAGCGAGTCGTCGGCCGTCGAGCTCCTCGCGGAGAAGGCGCGCCTCCTCGAGGCCGGCGACCGCGGAGACGACGCGCGTGAGGCCTGGGAGCTGGCGCTCGGCCGCGCGCCCCACCACGCCGCCGCGCTCAAGGGACTCGAGGCCGATCTCGTCCGCCGCGCGTTCGCGGCCGACGCCGACGACGACGCCTGGGAGGACCTCGTCGCGCACCTCGGTCGCATGTCCGATGCGTTCGCGGCGCAGCCGAACCTCGCGGGCTGGCTCCACATCGAGCGCGCGCGCATCCTGGAGATGCGGCTCGGTCGCATCGATGCCGCGCGCGGCGCCTACGAGCGCGCGCTGCGCCTCGATCCCGGCGTCGGGCCCATCCGCGACGCGTTCACGATGCACGCGGCCGCGCATCACGACTCGGCGCGCCTCGCCGCGCTCCTCGCCGACGAGGCGCGGCTCGAGCCGACCTCCAGCCGCTGCGCGCGCCTCGAGCTCGACGCCGCGTGCATCACGCACACGCTCCTCGGCGACGACGCTCGCGCCATCGATCTCCTCGAGCGCGCCGCCGCGCGCGCCCCCACCACGCCCTCGGTCGACCGCCGCGTGCTCGACGAGCTGGTGCGCCTCTACGAGGCCTCCGCCCAGCACCCCGAGGCCGCCCGCTCCCGCCGCGCGCGCCTCCGCTTCTACACCGACGCCAGCGCCCTGGTGTACGAGCTGCGCCGCCTCTCCAGCATCGAGGAGCGCCTCGGCAACATGGAGGCGGCGATCGGCGACATCGAGCGCGCGCTCTCGATGGACGAAGGCGACGCCACGCTGATCGAGGAGCTCGACCGCCTGCTCAGCGCCGCGGGTAAGGACGACGAACGCATCGCGCTCTGGCACAACGAGGCCCAGCGCGCCGAGGACAACACCAAGCGCGCGCGCGCCCTGGCCCGCGCCGCGCAGCTCGCCGAGAACCTGGGGCGGCACGACGAGTCGCTGCGCCACCTCCGCGCCGCGTGGGTGGCCGCGCCCGGCGACTCGGAGATCCTCGATGCCCTCTCCCGCCTCATGTCTCCGGCGCCCAGCGAGACCTTCGACCGCGAGGTCCGCGCGCTGATCGAGCTCTACGCCCAGGCCGCGCAGTCGACGCGCGACAACGGACGCCGCGTCGCCTACCTCGAGAAGGTGGCGATGCTCTGGGAGGAGCTGGTCGGCGATCCGCTGCGCGCCGCGCGCACCTACGAGGAGATCCTCCGCGTCGAGCCCGGTCGCCGCGGCGCCATCCTCGGCCTCGAGCGCACGGCCGGCCGCGTGGGCGACGATCGCGCGCTCTCCAAGGCGCTGGTCGAGGAGGCGAAGCTCGCCGACGACGGCGCTTCGGTGCTGGCCCTGCGCGTGCGCTCGGCGCAGGTGCTGGCGCGCGTCGATCCCCCCCGCGCCATCGCGCTCGTCGCCGAGGTCCTGGAGCAGGATCCGCAGCACGTCGGCGGCCGCGCGCTCGAGACGCGCCTCCAGGAAGAGGCCGGACGCTGGGAGCAGGCCGCGGCGTCGATCCGCGCGCGCATCGACATCGCCATCACCACCCGCGACAAGGTCGCGCTCTGGCTCTCGCTCGCCCACATCCAGGACGCGCGGCTCCGTGCGCCGCGGGAGGCGGTGGAGTCGCTGCAGCAGGCTCGCAAGGTCGACCCGATCCATCCCGTCCCGCCCGAGGAGATCGCGCGCGTGCTCGAGGCTGCGGGCGACTCGCGCGCGCTGCGCGTCGCCATCGAGCAGCTCGCCAACGACGCCATCACCCCGCAAGAGCGCGCGCGCCACCTCACGCACGCCGCCGAGATCGACGAGCTCCGTCTCGATGACGACGTCAGCGCCAGCGCGCTCTACACACGCGCCCTCGCGGAGACGCCCGAGGACGAGATGATCGCTGACCGCCTCCTGCGCGTCCTGGCGCGGCGCGTGGTCACGACCGCCGGCGCGCCGGGCCCGCAGACGCTCGGCACGCCCGCCTGGGACGAGCTCCTGGTCCAGCTCGCGAAGCGCTCCGACAAGGCCACCACGCCCGCCCAGGTCCAGGCGAACGCGTTCCAGCTCGCCTCGCTGCTGGTGATCGCGAACAAGGACCTCCCGCGCGCGACCCGCATCCTCGAGGACATCGTCGAGTCCGACACGCGGAGCGCGCCGGCGCTGCGCCTGCTCGAGGCCATCGCGCGGCGCGGCACCGCGTACCCGCCGCTGGCACGCATCCTCAAGGCGGTGGGCGACGGCTTCAGCGACGTCAAGGCGCGCCTCGGAGCGCTGTGGGAGCTCGCTGGGCTCGAGGCGTGGCGCCTCACCGCCGGCGAATCGGTCGCAACCTACACGCGTATCCTGGAGCTCGATCCCACCGATCCCTCGGGCCTCGAGGCCGCGGTGCGCCTCTCGCTGGGCGCGGCGCGGCGCGGCGACACGTCGGCCCGGCGCGCCGCCATCGCCGCGCTGCGCTCGCTCTCGGCGCTCGCGCAGGACGAAAGCACGCGCCTCGCCACCGAGATGCGCCTCGCGCTCCTCCTCGAGGCGCACTCCAGCGAGACCTCGGACCGGGAGGCCAGCCACGCGTCGGCCCGCGAGGCGCTGGAGCGCATGCGCGAGGCGCTCGCGCTCGATCCGCTCAGCGTCACCGCCGCCACCTCGCTGGCCCGGCTCGCCAATCGCCTCGGGGACGCGAGCGGCGCCGCCGCCGCCGCGATCTCCCTCGCCGATCTCGCGGTGCAGCCGAAGGTCCGCGCGAAGTACCTGGTCGACGCCGCGAACCTCCTCCTCAGCGACGCGCCCGACGAGGCCCTCGGCTCGATGGGCGACCGCACCGAGCGCGCGGCGCAGCTGCTGGAGAAGGCGCTCGACTCCGACGCGAACTCCACCATCGCCGCCACCCGCCTCTCTCAGGTGCGCACGCAGCAGCATCGCGGCGAGCGGCTCGTCGACGTGTTCCGCAGCGCGCTCGCGGTCGCGACGCTCAAGGAGGCCATCGTGCTCCTCGGCTCGGAGATCGCCCGGGTCGCGCGCGACGACATCGGCGACATCGGTGTGGCCATCGAGGCCATGCGCAAGGTGCGCCTCGCCGCGCCTGATCACGTCCCCTCGCTCCTCACGCTCTCGGAGCTCTTCATCGCGCAGCGCGCCTGGCCCGAGGCGGTCGAGACCCTCGAGGACGTCGTGGAGCGCGGAAAGGAGTCGGGGCCGCGCATCACCGCGCTCTTCGCGCTCGCCAGCGTCTACGAGAAGATCCTCACGCGCCCCAGCGAGGCCGAGCGCGCGCTGCGCAAGGCGCTCTCGATCGAGGGCGAGAACCCGCGCGCCATCCGCGCCCTCATCCATCGGCTCGCCGCCAAGCAGAACGAGCCCGACGAGCACGGCGAGCCGCAGGCCAAGACGCCCGCGAAGCTCGAGATCGCGAGCCTCCTCGAGCGGCTTGCGCTCGTGGAGAAGGATCGCCACGTCAAGGTCGACATCCTCCTCGAGCTCGCCGACATCCGCATCGGCCTCAAGGACCTCAACCAGGCGGAGAAGGCGCTGGTCGACGCCGTCGCCACCGCCCCCGATCACCCGCGCGCGTTCACGCGGCTCGGCCGCTTCTTCCGCTCGGCGCAGGCGCCCGGCGGCATCGACGCGGTCTCCTACGCGCGGGCGCTCGCGGCGGTCATCGGCCGCGGCAAGCAGCTCGGCAACTCCGACCCGCGCTGGTTCGCCTCGCTCGGGCACATCGAGGTCGAGCAGCTCAATCGCCTGCGCGACGGCGTGCAGCACCTCGCGCGCGCGGTGCAGATGGACCCCAAGCTCCACGAGTCGCGCTACGAGCTCGCCACCGCGTACTCGCGCCTCGGCGCGCATGACGAGGCGGCGAAGACCGTCATGTCGATGCTGCACCCGACGTCGCAGCCGCTCATCGCAATCTCCGATCCCGCGAAGGCCCTCGAGCTGCTGGAGCGCGCGCTCAACGCCGAGCGACGCCAGGAGGAGGCGATCGTGGTCAGCGAGCTGCGCGCCATCGCCGGCGAGCTCGACGAGGGTCGCCACGCCTGGCTCCGCTCGCGCCGCCTCGGGAACTTCGAGCAGCATCACGTCGCGCTCGATCGCGCCTCGCTGGTGAGCCACGTGGTGCCGCCCGAGGGCCGCCACATCCTGCTCGACGTGGCGCAGGCCATCTCCGGCATCGAGACCAAGCTGCTGCGCGCCGACATCAGCGAGATCGGCGTGACCTCGCGCGATCGCGTGGGCAAGCGCAGCGGCAACCCGACGCGCATCCTGCTCGATCGCCTGGCGAAGGCGGTGGGCGTGAGCGATGTCGAGCTGGTCATCACGCCCAACGTCTCGCGCACGCGCGTGCTCGCGCAGGACGCCCTGTGGGTGGTGGTCCCCAAGGCGCTCACCGAGCTGCCCGAGCCCACGCAGCTCGCCTCGATCGGCCGCGCGCTCGCGCGCATCGCGCTCAACGTGCCGTGGCTCGAGGAGCTCCCCCCTCCGCACATCGAGGCCATGCTGTGCGCCGCGGGGCGCACCGTGAACCCGGCGTTCGGCAAGGACGACATCGACGTCCTCTCGCTCAAGCTGGTGCAGCAGTACGAGCCGAACGTCGCCAAGGAGCTCTCGCGCAGGCAGAAGCAGAACCTCGAGAAGCTGATCCCCATGATGAACGGCCCGCAGGGGCGGCTCATCGGGATCGACACCCTCATCGGCGCGCTCGCCCGCGCCGAGCTGCGCATCGCGTACCTGCTCACCGGGGACGTGCTCGCGACCATCGACGAGCTGCGCGGCCTCGACGGCGCCTTCCTGCAGGCGACGGAGACGCCCGGCCGTCACTCCCTGGGCGCGGTGCTCGACCATCCCTTCGCGGGCGACGTGGTGCGCTACGCGCTGACGCCCGAGGCCACCGCGCTCCGCCGCCGGGTCGGCTCGACCTGGGCCGGGTGAGTACCATCGAACCTGCAGAGAAGCCGCGCGCCGGCGTCGCGAACCTCACGCTCATCTGGGGCTTCGCCGCGCGCTACCCGGGGCGCATCGCGGGCGCCGTCGCGGGGCTGCTCGTCTCCTCGGGGGCGACGCTCGCGATCCCCGGCGGCTTCCGGCTGATCATCGAGCGCGGCTTCGGCTCGCAGGGCGGCGACGTCGGTCGCTACTTCTCGTACCTGCTCGGCATCGTGGTGGTCCTCGCCATCGCCACGTCGCTCCGCTTCTACTTCGTCTCGTGGCTCGGCGAGCGGGTCGTCGCCGATCTCCGCGCCGCGGTGCAGGCGAACCTGCTCCGCCTCTCGCCGGCGTTCTTCGAGGAGAACCGCCCCTCGGAGATCGCCTCGCGCCTCACCGCCGATACCTCGGTCATCGAGCAGGTGGTGGGCACGACGGTGTCGGTCGCGCTCCGCAACATCGTGCTCGGGACCGGCGGCATCGCCTATCTCTTCTCGCTCGCGCCGAAGCTGACCGGGATGCTGCTGCTGGCGATCCCCTTCATCGTCCTGCCGATCGTCTTCATCGGCCGGCGCGTGCGCAAGCTCTCGCGGTCGAGCCAGGATCGCATCGCCGACGTGGGCTCGATGGTGGTCGAGGTCCTGGGCGCGATGAAGGTGGTGCAGGCCTTCGGCCAGGAGGAGCGCGAGGCGAGGCGCTTCACGGGCGCGGTCGAGGACGCCTTCGCGACCTCACGCCGGCGCATCGCCGTCCGCGCGGTGATGACCGCGATCGTGATCATGATCATCTTCGGATCGATCACCATGGTGATGTGGCAGGGCGCGCTCGACGTCGCGTCGGGACGCATGACGGGCGGCGCCATCGCCGCGTTCGTGCTGACGGGCGGCCTGGTGGCGGGGGCGTTCGGCGCGCTCACCGAGGTCTATGGCGATCTCGTGCGCGGCGCGGGCGCGGCGGGCCGGCTCGGCGAGCTGATCCGCGAGCGGCCGGTGATCGTCACCCCCGCGCGACCGCGAGCGCTGCCCGAGCCGCCCCAGGGCCGCGTCGCCTTCACCAACGTGACGTTCCGCTACCCCACGCGCCCCGACGTCGCGGCGCTGCGTGACTTCTCGCTCGCGGTGGAGCCGGGCGAGACGGTCGCCATCGTCGGCCCCTCGGGCGCTGGCAAGACCACGCTCTTCCAGCTGATCCAGCGCTTCTACGATCCGCAGGAGGGCGCGGTGGCGATCGACGGCGTCGCCCTCCCGCTCGCCGACCCCGCGGCCGCGCGCGCCCGCATGGCGATGGTCCCGCAGGAGACGGTGATCTTCGGCGCCAGCGCGCGCGACAACCTGCGCTACGGCCACTGGGACGCCACCGACGAGCAGCTCTGGGCCGCAGCCGAGGCCGCGAACGCCGCCGAGTTCCTGCGCAAGCTCCCGGAGGGCCTCGACACCTTCATGGGTGAGGGCGGCGCGCGGCTCTCGGGCGGTCAGCGCCAGCGCCTGGCCATCGCGCGCGCCATCCTCCGCAACGCCCCCATCCTCCTCCTCGACGAGGCCACCTCCGCGCTCGACGCCGAGTCCGAGCGCCTGGTGCAGGACGCTCTGGAGCGCCTGATGTCCGACCGCACCACCATCGTGATCGCGCATCGCCTGGCGACGGTGCGCGCCGCCGATCGCATCATCGTGATGGAGGACGGCCGCATCGTCGAAGAGGGCACCCACGACAGCCTCACCCGCGCCCTCGGGCTCTACGCGCGCCTCGCCAAGATGCAGTTCGAGGGCACCTGACTCAGCGCGGCCCGGTGCCGACCACCACCGCGTTCACCGGCTTCACGCTCGCGCCGGCGGGGTACGCGTAGCTCACCGCCTGGCTCGAGAAGAGGCCGCTCGCCGAAGAGCCCCAACCCCACACGGTGAGCCCGAACGGCGCTTCGCTCTTCATCTCGTGCCGGCCGTTGTCGCAGGCGCCCTGCTTCGCGAAGTTGCCGCGCACGAGATCGATGCGCGTGAACTCGAAGTCGGCGCCGATCGGCGCCCAGCCGCTGAGCGTGCCGGCGCAGTCGAGCGTCACGTCCTTGAAGGCGCCGTTAGCCTTGCTGCGGATGACGACCAGGTTGGTCTCCGGGTACGTGGGATCGGTGAAGAACACGTACGACCGCAGGTACTGCTCGGGGGGGATGACGTTCACGAACTCGGGATCGCCACGGCAGTCGCCGATCGTCCCGAAGGTCCCGCAGCCGGTCATGTGGGCCGAGAGGTAGAACGGGTGCTTGTCGTCCTGGCTCTTGACGATGAAGCCGCCGGGCGACGGCATCTCCGCGACCTGACCGCTGTTGAGCGTGGTCGGCGCGCCGGGCGGCGTCGAGGGCTCCCAGGTCAGCGCCGTGCCATCGACCGCGCCCACCAGCCGCCACGGCGGCGACTCCTCCCTCCCCTCGTAGCGGTTGCGGTAGCGCACGCCGACGTAGCGCGAGCCCAGCGCGTTGACAGGCGGCAACGCCTGGTGCGCGCTGTCGCACGCCGAGGCGTTGACGTCGATCGACAGGCACGACGCGCCGCCGTTCACGCCGATCGGCTTGTCGGCGGCGATCGCGCTGCCGGTGAGCTCGGCGGGCTGCGAGATCTGCAGGACCTGGCCCTTGTTGACCGTGTACTTGCCGGTGGTGTTGGCGGCGGTCGCGGCGACGCCGCCGGCGGCGCCGATGGCCGCGACCGGGAGGATCTCGACCTGCGTGCCGTCCTCCTGGCCGACGATCTGCAGGAATGGGTTACCGGCCGCGACGACCTGGCTCTTCCGGTAAGCCGCGACGCCGACGTAGTTCTTTCCCCACGCGCTGGTCGGCAGGAGGAGCGTGGCGCTGGTCGCCGCGCTCTGGCCGCCGCCGTAGGGGAAGATGTCGTACGCGACGATGGGCGCGCTCGTCTTGATGTTGAACGCCTCGCCCATGCCGGTCCCGCTGACGTTGGCGGGCGAGGTGGTGTAGCCGGGCGTGATTCCGGCCGGGCAGCTGGTGAGCGTCGCGCCGAAGCGGGCGAGGAAGACGACCGCCACCTCCCCCGGCTTGATCTCACCGTTCGTGAGCGGCGCGTAGGTGATCGCCTGCCCCGAGCCCGAGGGGATGCGCGCCATCGCGTTCACGTCGAGCGCGACCCCGGCGCGCTCCACCGTCAGCTTGACGGGCGTGACCCACGTGTTCGCGATGAACGCCGCGAAGCAGGCGCCGGTCCCCTCGCTGATGATGTCGGGCGCGGCGACGAAGTAGCTGCAGCCGATGGTGCTCTTGTTCGCCTCGGCGCTCGCGCAGGCGGCGACGCAGCCGCCGTTCGCGCAGCCCTGATCGGGCGGGCACTCCTGGAGGATCTTGCCCTGACCGTCGATGACCTGCCGTAGATCGCTGGAGCAGGTCACCTCCCCGCCCTCCGCGGCGCCGTCCTGCAGGAACCCCGACGAGCCGCTCGAGGAGGAAGCGCCGCCGTCGAGGTCCCCCTCGCCGAAGACCCGCTCCTTCGTACTGCCGCAGCTCGCGATGGCGGCGAGCACGGCAACCCCTAGAATGAGCGTCCCCGAGGCGATCCATCGCATGGATGGACGCTACCTCTTCCGGAGCCACGGCGCGACGAAAGGGCGGCTGCCAGCATCGAATCGCCGATGCCGCTGTTCGATCCCCGCGTCCTCGGCGCCCGCCCCGCCGGCCTCCGCCGCGAGCGCGTCGAGGCCTCGCCGCGCTTCCGCGATGGCCGCTTCCACAACACCGAGCCGCTCTCCTCGACCTTGAGCGAGGCCAAGACCCTCGGTCAGCGCTTGGGGATCATCTCCGAGTTCTTCAGCGGCGGCGCGCGCCGCGTCCCCACGCGCGAGCTGCCGGTCGAGAGCCCGCTCGCGTCCTGGGCGCGTCCCGCGGAGACGGGGCTGCGCGCGACCTGGCTCGGACACTCGACGGTGCTCCTCGAGATCGACGGCGTGCGCGTCCTCACCGATCCGGTGTGGGGCGACCGCGTCTCGCCCGTGGCGTGGGCCGGGCCGAGGCGCTTTCATCGCGCGCCGGTCAGCGTGGACCAGCTCCCCACGCTCGATGCCGTGCTCGTCTCGCACGACCACTTCGATCACCTCGACTACCCGACCATCGCCGCGCTCGCGCGACGGGACGTGCCGTTCGTCACCTCGCTGGGCGTGGGCGCGCACCTCGAGTCCTGGGGCGTGCGCCGGGCGCGCATCACCGAGCTCGACTGGTGGGAGACGATGACGCTCCCCGGCTCGCGCCTCTCGTTCACCGCCACGCCCGCGCGCCACTTCTCGGGCCGCGGCAACGGCAGCAACCGCACCGCGTGGTCGTCGTGGTCGCTGCGCAGCGAGCGCCACGGCGTCTTCTTCAGCGGCGACACCGGGCTCACCAAGGAGTTCGAGACCATCCACGAGCGCTGCGGGAAGCATGATCTCGTGATGCTCGAGGTCGGCGCGTACCACCCGTCGTGGGGCCAGATCCACCTCGGCCCCGACAACGCCCTCATCGCCCATCGCATGCTGGGCGGCGGCGCGCTCCTGCCCGTGCACTGGGGGACCTTCGATCTCGGCCTCCACCCCTGGGCCGAGCCGATGGAGACGCTCACCGCCGGCGCGGAGGCGGCGCGCGTCCAGCTCCTGACCCCGCGCCTCGGCTGCGCGTTCGAGCCGTCGCGCGTCGAGACCGTGGACCCGTGGTGGCGCGCGCTGGTGACCGACGCCGCGCCCGCGCTCGCCCCGGCGCTGCTCGACCCCGGTTCCTGATACCGTCGCAGGGTGCGTGAGCGCGTCGCGATCGCATTCGTCCTCGCGGCGCTGGGGACGACGGCGCCGGCGCGCGCGTGGTACTTCCCCGAGCACGTCGTCCTCAGCCGCGACGGGCAGAACGTCCTCGCCCCCGAGATCCGCGCCGTGCTCGGCTCGGCGGTGGCCGACGCCCGCAAGGACGGCCTGACGATGTGCGAGCGCACCGATCAGGCCCTCGACGATCTGCTGATCGACGCGCCCCTGCAGACGCCGATGATCCGCACCCCGCAGAGCGTCCCGTGTGTGCCTTACAGCGCGCTCTCGGGGCTCGCCGCGGATCACGCCTCCGACGTTGGCGAGCTGCGCGCGCTCCTCACGAACCGCAGCGGCATCACGCTCGTCTCCGCGGTCGCGTACGAGTGGCGGCGCTTCCTCGACAGCGCGCGCCGCGGTGAGCGCTCGCTCGATCGCATGTCGTTCGTGCACGAGCTCGACGTCGCGCTCTACTTCCTCGATCCCGGGTACGTGAGCCGCGCCCGCGCCACGCGCGTCCATTTCCGCGACGTGGGCCGGAGCTTCGAAACGGTGCTGCGCGACCTCGCGACCGAGGGACGGATCGACGAGGTCATCGCCCGCTTCTCGTTCCACCACCTGCGCTCGCTGATCCTCGCGCGCAGCGGACGCCGCACCGAGGCGCTCCTCGATCACGCCTTCGCCGCGCACTTCCTCCAGGACGCCTTCGCCTCCGGTCACCTCGTGATGAGCCCCGCCTCGTGGGGGGCAGGTCGCGACGCCGTGCGCTGGCGGCACGACGCGTTCAACGCCGACGGCCTCCCGGTGCAGCGCGCGATGGCCCACGAGCCGTGCGCGACGCTCGCGAGCGGAACCCTGGAGCTGGCCGGGCTCACGCCATGCTGGACGACCTCCGGAGACGGCTACCTCTCCGTCAACGCCGACGCGACCGATCGCCTCCACGCCGCCGCCGCGCTCTCCCGCGCCGAGATCGCGTTCGCGCTGGCGCTCGATCCGGAGCGCGTGCTCGCCTACGCGTCGTCGCTCGGCGATCTCGAGCTCGTGTCGTTCGCCGCGAAGCTCGACCCCGCGCCGTGGTGGACGGTCGATCCCGCGCAGCGCCGCAAGCTCCCTGCGGGTCCGAAGCATGCGCTACGGATCGTGCGGCGCGCCGCCGCCGCCGCGAGCCGGCTGACCGAGCTCGCGCTCCCTACCGCCGCGGGCGTCGACACCGCGCGCGAGACGGGCGCGGTGGATCCTGCGGTGGTCGCCGGTGTGCTGGATTCACCGCCGGTCTTCGCCGACGACGACGAGGAGCGGCACGAGCCGACCACCGGCGCGCCGCCCGAGGCCATCGAGAGCGCTGGTCACGCCGCCGGTCTCGCGCTGCTGCGGCCCACGCTGGCGCAGCTCCCCGACGCGCAGGCCGACACCACCGCGATGCGCCCCGAGGGCCATCTCGATCACGGCTGGGCGATCCAGCTCTTCGCCGCAGCCGGCGTCATGCTGCTCGTGCCGCCGCGCTCACCGGTCGATTTCGTGGCGCCTGCGGTCTCGCTCTCGGGCGGCTTCTCCTACCGCTGGGGCACGCTCCTGCCGGGCCGTCGCGCGCGCGCCATCTCGGAGCTGAACCTCGGCGTGTCGCAGACCCTGCATGTCGATAGCACGGGCAGCACCGGCGGAAGCGCCACGCTCACCATGCTCGATCAGGAGCTGCGCTGGCCGGTGATCTGGGAGGCGCTCACGCAGTACAACCTGCCGCTCGATCTCGCGTCGTTCCACAGCGCAGGTCGCATGCTGTTCCTGAGCGGCGCGCGGAGCCACGAGGTGATCCGCAGCGGCTCGGTCGGCTTCCTGGGCGTCGAGCTCGAGGTGGCGGCCATCGCGCTCTCCAACGGCCACGGCTTGCATCCGCTCTACGCGCTCTCCCCCGAGCTGCGCTTCTACGTGGGCCTCGCGAACCCGAGCGCGACGCAGCCCTCGTTCCCCGCGGCCATCGGCCCGACCTTCGGGATCACGCTGATCGGCGGCTACGCGAGCCAGCTGTGAGAAGTGACCGTCAAGGTATCGACGCTCGTCCCGTAGCGCGAATCACGGCGAGGGATCGACGGCCTCGCTCGCCTCGCGCACCGGCGGCGCGGGCGCGGGAGCGGGCTTCGGCGCGGGCCGCGGCGCCCGATGGAGCTTCGGTCGCCACACCGAGAGCACGACGTTCACGAAGATGAGGAAGAGCAGGATGCCGAGCCGCGCCCACTCGTTCGCGATCTCGCTACGGATCGCGCGACGATCCCGCCCAGCGTGGCCTCGAACACCGAGACGCCGAGCAGAGCCTTGATCCACGACCGCGAGCGATGGCACCCGCACGAAGCGCGCGACGAGATCGATCCCGTGCCGGATGGCAGCGTACGCGACCGCATCGGAGACGGTGGCCGCGCCGAGCAGCGCGCCGTGCGCCAGCAGCGCGCCGAGCATGCCGCTCGAGCCCAGCTCGTGGAGGATCTTGATGACGCGCCGGCTGTCCAGCATGGCCGATCCAGTGTAGCAAGCGGTCGGCGCGCCGCCGCATGCAACACGCGCCCGGGCTTGCCTCGCTATTGCTCCGCGAGGTGAGTGCGCACCAGGCGGAGCGGCTTGTCCACGCCCTTCACCTGCGTCTCGAGGCGCTCGACCACGTGCAGCTCGGCGCGCAGCGCGGCGGGGAGCTGGTCGTACGTGTCCTCCTCGAGCGCGATCTCCCCGCTGCCCGCGAGGTGCTGCACGCGGGAGGCGCAGTTCACGGTCTGACCGAAGTAGTCGATGGTGTCGTTCGCGGTGACGACGTAACAGGGCCCCGCGAACAGCCCGAGCTTCAGCCCGGTGTCGGCGCCGTTGGGGTGGGTCTTCCGGAAGCTCTCGAACGCGCGCAGGCAGTCGATGGCGGCGCGCGCGCACGCCGTGGGCTCGAGGAAGGCCGCCATGATGGCGTCCCCCATCGTCTTCACGACGGTGCCGCCGGCCGTGTCGATGGCCTTCCGCAGGACATCGAAGTGGTCGTCGACCAGGCGAAACGCCGCCGCGTCACCCGCCTTCGTGTAGAGCGCGGTCGAGCCCGTGAGGTCGCTGAAGAGGATGGCGCAGTGCCCGACCTTGAGCGGCGTGCTCGGCTTCAGCAGGTCCTTCGAGAAGAGCCGCCGGAACTCGCTCATCGTGGTCACGACGTGCGCGGTCGCGGCGAGGCTCGCGTAGCCGAGCTTCTCGATCTTCACGTGCAGCGCTTCGTCGGTCGTGTTCTCGATGGTGAGCGCGCCGCCCGGCGCGAGGTGGATCTCCGACGGCGAGACGGCGTCGACCAGCAGCTTCGCGTGCGCCTTCTCCGGCGCACCCGCGGCGATCTCGAGCGAGGCCATGGCGCCGCCGCGCCCGAACACGCGGAGCCTTCCCTCCTCGGCCGGCGCCTCGAGCGTGCGCGCGGCGTGCGCCTCGAGGTTCGCCTGCACGAGCACGTGCGGCGTGCGGCGCGGACCGCCGATGCAGAACATCGCGTCGGTCACGGTGCGCACGCTCGGGTGCGGCCGGAACGTGGCCTCCACCGCACGATCGAGCTCGATGCCGTAGCTGATGTCGCAGAGCTGGCAGTGCCCGGTGTCGCGGATCTCCGCGAGCGAGGTCACCTGGTCGTTCGCGGTCCGGCAGCTCGGGCACACCAGCGCCCAGCGCAGCTCGACGACGCCCACCGTCACCGCGTGCAGCAGCGCGCGCAGCGTCTCCTTGGGGTCGAGGGCGTGGGTGTCCGCGAGCTCGAACGGCCGGATGCGCACGAGGTCGGCGTCCGGGCCGCTGCGTATGGCCTCCATGATGGTGGCCACCACGTTGGGATCGAGGCCGCGCTTCGCGAGCTCGGTCACGGCGTGAGCGATGCGTGACTCGTTGGCCGGCGACGTCGGCTCCAGGAACGGGCTCGGCGCGTGATCGCGGAGGTGCGCGTCGATCTGGTCGGCGAGCCGCGACATCCCCTGGACGATCCGCCGCCCCTGGAGCTCGACCACCGGGCGGAGCAGCCAGTGCCGCGGCTCGAGCTCGAGCCGGACTGTGGCACTGGTGCCGCCGGCCGACGTCCCGTCGAGCGTGATGCCGAACGTATAGGCCCTGAGCGGTCCGCCGCGCATCTTGCGGTAGACGCTGAACGATTTGTTGAGGGTCCACTCGAACGGAGACTCCTCGTACGACATCGCGAAGCCGCCGACGCTCGTCTCGGCGACGAAGCGCGCGCTGCTCTTCGTGCCCTCCTCGATCGGCTTGTAGATGGCGGCCTTGCCGAGGAGGAGGCGGTTGGTCCGGTCGGTGTCGGTGATCAGCGGCCACACGTCGGCCGGCGCCGAGGCCATCGAAACACGCGAGGAGACTACGACCGGGCGCATCGGACCCCGGAAATTACCACGACCGGCGGCGCCGAAACGGCGATACTCGGGGCGTGCGCTCGCTGGTTCCCGGGACGCTCATCGACCGCTACGAGCTCGTATCGCCGGTCGGTGAGGGCGGCATGGCTCAGGTCTGGGTGGCTCGCCAGAAGGGCAAGCACGGCTTCGAGAAGCTCTTCGCGTTCAAGTGCATCCACGATCGCTTCGCGGACGTGCCCGCGTTCCGAAGCATGTTTCTCGAGGAGGCGCGCATCGCGTCGGCCATCGAGCACCCGAACGTGGCGCAGGTGTTTGACCTCGGCGAGGCCGGGGGGATGCTCTACCTCGTCATCGAGTACGTCGACGGCGAGTCGCTGGGCGCGCTCATGACAGCCGCCTCTCGCCGCGAGAACGTCTCGGTGACGGTGCCGGTGGGCGTCGCGTTACGCATCATCGCCGACGCCTGCGCAGGCCTCCACGCGGCCCACAGCCTGAAGGATCCGAAGGGCGAGCGGCGCAATGTCGTCCATCGCGACGTGTCGCCGCAGAACATTCTGGTGAGCGTCAAGGGTGACGTGAAGGTCATCGACTTCGGCATCGCGCACGCGAAGGACCGGATCGGCGGGGACACCGGCGAGGGCTCGCTCAAGGGCAAGCTCCACTACATGGCGCCGGAGCAGGCGCTGCGCGAGGAGATCGGCCCGTTCACGGACGTGTTCGCGATCGGCGCCACGCTCTACCGCATGCTCGCCGGGCATCCGCCGTTCGACGGCGGCAACGATGCCGCGACGCTCCAGTTCCTCATGTCCGGCGCGCCGCCCATCGCGCTGCCCGACAGCGTCCCGCCGCTGGTCGGTGCCATCGTGGAGCGTGCGCTCTCGCGCGACCCAGGCGATCGCTACTCATCGGCGCTCGCGATGCAGACGGCGATCGAGCAGGCCATCGTCGAGGAAGGCTACGTCCCGGACGTGGCGACGTGGGTGCGAGAGAACGCGTCCGACGCAGCGCAGGACCGGCGCGCGCAGCTCTCGACACGGGCCATCGAGATCCGGCCGGTCGCTCCGCCGCCCGAGCCCGCGTTCAGCGCGGAGCTCGGCCCCGTGCCCGAGCGCGCGCGCTCGGCGCCGGCCATCGCCGCGCGATCCATCACCGAGGTGTCGGCGGCCCCGGCGCCGCCGCCCGTCCCGGCGCGACCGCCCGCGGTGATCGCCTCCGTCATCCCCGAGCCGGAGCCGAGCGCGCCGGGCATCATGGACGTGCGCGCGCTGGTGGCGCGCGCGGCGGCGCCCGGACCGCGCCCCGGCGCGCCG
>JAYTBL010000888.1:0-2909 GCA_043736975.1 Polyangiaceae bacterium | reverse complement strand
ACTGGGCGCTGTCCCGCGAGCGCTACTGGGGCACGCCGCTCAACATCTGGATCAACGACGTGACCGGCGCGATGGAGACGCCGGCCTCGATGGACGAGATCCTCGCCAAGAACCCCAAGGCCTTCGATCACTTCGCCGAGGCGAAGAAGAAGGACCCCACGCTCAGCGATCACCTCGTGGTGCACAAGCCGTGGATCGACGCCGTCACCTGGCAGAACCCGGGGGAGGAGGGCACGTACCGGCGCGTCTCCGAGGTCATCGACTGCTGGTTCGACTCGGGCAGCATGCCGTTCGCGCAGTGGGGCTTCCCGCACGCGCCCGGATCCATCGAGCAGCTCCAGAAGAACTTCCCGGCCGACTTCATCAGCGAGGCCATCGACCAGACGCGCGGCTGGTTCTACGGCCTGCTCATGATCTCGACGCTCCTCTTCGACGCCGAAACGCAGAAGCGCTTCGGCATCAGTGACGCCAGTGGCGCAGCCCACACGTACCCGCATCCCTACAAGACCTGCATCGTCCTCGGGCACGTCTCCGACAGGGAGGGCAAGAAGGAGAGCAAGTCGAAGGGCAACTACACCCCGCCCGACGTGATCCTCGACCAGGTCCGCATGGACTTCGCGGTGCTCGATGAGAAGGACGTCGAAGGCGTCAAGGCCGAGGCCGGCGTCGCGTTCATCGCGCGCGAGGACATGGAAGGCCTCGACGTGACCGAGGGCGCGAAGGTCGTCGTCTACACCGCCGGCAACGCCGCCGGGAGCACGCAGACGCTCGCGCTCAAGCCACACAAGAAGCTCCGTCGCCGCGTGGTGGTGCTGCACGAGAGCGACCGCACGCACGTCGGGGCCACGCCCACGACCAAGAAGGACGTCAAGCCGGTCGAGGTCACTGGCCTGCCGAGCGCCGAGCGCGTCTCGATCGTCGACCCCAGCACGCCCGCGCCCGGCGCCGACGCGTTCCGCTGGTTCTTCTTCGCCGGCTCGCCGCCGTGGTCGACGACGCGCCACTCGCTGTCGAACGTGCGCGATCTCCAGAAGGAGACGCTCGTGAAGCTGAGGAACGTCTACTCGTTCTTCACCATCTACGCGAACATCGACGCCTTCGATCCCAGCGCGCCCTTCTCCGATCCGAAGAAGCGTCCCGAGATCGATCGCTGGATCCTCAGCGAGCTCCACCTCCTCGTGCAGGGCGTCGCGAACGACCTTGACGCATACGGCGTCTACGACGCCACCATCAAGATCACTACTTTCGTCGACGCGCTCTCCAACTGGTACGTGCGCCGCTCCCGCGATCGCTTCTGGCGCGCGACGGACGGGGGCGCGGGCGACGCCGACAAGCGCGCTGCCTACGAGACGCTCTACGAGTGCCTCACCACCCTCGCGGTCACCATGGCGCCGTTCACGCCGTACCAGTCGGAGGCCATCCACCGCAACTTGGTGGTGAAGGGGAAGGGGGGGAAGGGGAGCCAGGCCGGCGCGCCCGAGAGCGTCCACCTCAGCGCGTTTCCCGAGCCCGACGCCGCGCTCATCGACGCCACCCTCTCCGCCACCATCCATGCGGTCCGCGATCTGGTGAGCCTGGGCCTCCAGGTCCGCACCCAGGCCAAGCTCAAGGTGCGACAACCGCTCTCGGTGGCGAAGGTGATCCTCGCGGATCATCAGCTCGCCGATCGCCTCGCGCCCTACGTGGACATGATGAAGGACGAGCTGAACGTCCTCGCCGTGGAGCTCGTGACGAAGGGCAGAGGCGAGTACGTCACCTACCGCGTGAAGCCGAACTTCCGAACGCTCGGTCAGAAGGGCATGGGCGCGCAGGCGCAGACCCTGAAGAAGCACATGGCGGCGATGACGCCGACCGACGCGCAGGCGCTGGTCGCCGAGGTGCTGGCGAATGGCAAGGCCACTGTCCAGGGGATCGAGATCGACCAGGTCGATCTCGAGGTGGGCTTCGACGCCAAGGACGGCTACGCCGCCGCAGGAGAGCGCATCGGCGTGGTGGTGCTCGACACGCGCCTGAACGACGAGCTCCGCGATCTCGGTTACCTGCGCGAGCTGCTGAACCGCATCCAGACGGCCCGCAAGGAGCTGGGGCTCGATTTCGTCGACCGCATCCACGTGACCCTCGCGGGCAGCGAGCGTGCCCTGCGGATCGCCAAGCAGCACGAGGCGACGATCGCAAGCGAGTGTCTCGCTGCGTCACTCTCGTGCAGTGACGTCGCGGGCGCAAAAGCTGCAACAGCTGCAATAGCTGCAACAGCTGCAGGAGTCGGAGGCGAACCGCGCGAGATCGAGATCGAGGGCGACAAGATGCAGCTCTGGATCGACAGAGCCTGAAAATCTTTTCGCGATCGCACGTGCGATCGGACGCTGCCATTCGCCCAGGGCTGGTATACGTGGATCCCTCGGGTCCGGGCGGGGAATGGCAACACAGAACCTGAAAGCAAAACGTGTGCAGCCTCCCGCGCAAGCGCCTCTTTCAGGCACCGCGCGGAAGCCGTCCGTAGCGCGTGCGGAGGTCGTCGACAAGGCGACCCGCGCACGCTTCGAATCCGAGCTCGATGCCGCGCTGAAGCGCCGGCCAACGAGCGAGGCGAAGCTCGCCGGCGCGCTGCGCGCCGTCGCTACGCTGAGCCCGGCGCTGCGCGCGTCGCTCGTCGAGGCGACGCAGGTGATGGTCCGTCGCGGGTCGTTCTCGCGCGAAATCTACGGAGCGTGCCTGCGCACGCTCTCCGAGTCGGAGGACCGCAACGTCCCCGCGATCCTCAAGACCGCGCTCGCCGCGGAGGACGCGGGCGGCAACGCCACGCTCAGCGCGGCGTGCTTCTGCAAGGATCCCTCGCTCGCCGCGCCGCTCGCGAAGCTCGCCGCCAGCCGCCAGTCGCATCTCGCGTTCGGCGCCGAGACCGCGCGCGT
>JAYTBL010000887.1:0-2909 GCA_043736975.1 Polyangiaceae bacterium | reverse complement strand
TGGGTCGACGGCGTCGAGCTCGGCAAGCTCGTGTGCGCTGCGGCGCTTAGCGGTCGCCGTCTTCCGGTCGACGTGGTCGCGGCGATCGCGCGCGACATGCTCGCCGGCCTTCATGCAGCCCACGAGTGTCGCCGTGAGGATGGCCTCGCGCTCCACGTCGTGCGTCGCGACGTATCCCCGCAGAACGTGCTCGTCGGCTTCCAGGGCGCCGCGCGCGTGGCCGACTTCGGTGTCGCGACGGCAGCGTGCCGCCAGCAGCACACGGAGCAGGGCTCGATCAAGGGCAAGCTCCGCTACCTCGCACCCGAGCGGCTCCGTTCGGGCAACGGCATCGAGGTGCTGGTCGAGATCCTGCAGTCCCAGCCCGTGGCCCCAAGCGCGACCGCACGTGGGGCGGCCTGTCTCGACGCGGTCGTGATGCGCGCGCTCGAGCGCAACCCCGACGAGCGCGTCGCGAGCTCGTGGGCGCCGAGCGCGCCGAGCGCGCGGCGTCGACCGTCGATGACGCCGACCCGCGCTCTCCGCGGAGCGGGCGCGTCCCCCAGATGGTCACGCCCCTCGGTGCGGCCGTGGCATGAGATGCTGCCCGCTCGCACGACTCCCCGAGTATGCGCGATCGGAGCCGCTCGCGACGTCAACGTCAGCTCCTGCGCCGCAACGCCAACGCGGCTCGCGCTCCTCCCGGGCCCGCAGCTCGCGTTGGCGGGCGTTTGCCGGTCATTCGCATTGCCTCCATCACCTGGAGTCCGTGCTGTTCTGGCTGTCGTCGACTCCGCATCGGGGGCCGCCAGCGCGTCGTTCGCAGACTCCGGAGTTCTCGGCGAGGGGCCCGAGTCCGGACAGCTCGCCGTGGCCATCGCCGGCAGCCAGGCAGCCCCGGGCGTCGTCGTCCTCGAGACACGCAGCGACGACCAGACGTTCTCGCTCCATGATCGCGACGCGACCGGTCGCGAGCGCAGGCGATTGAAGTCGATCTCGTCCGCGTCGACCGCGTCGATGGTCCCTCGGGGCGTCGTTCTCGACGTCCAGAGCGGTCGCGTCGTCGTCTTCGCTCGCCGCGGATCAGGGCCTTCCGGTTTCGTCCTGCGCGTCTGGAGATGAAGTGACGGTCGTCAGAAGACGAAGTCGAGCCCGCGGCCGCGCGTCACCGACGTGACTGCGGCTTTCGGTGTCGGCGCGATCGCGCCGTCCACGCTGGTGATGGGCGTGTGGACCGGGGCCATCGCGCTGCTCGGCACGTTCACATCGGCGAGGTCCCTAACGCGCCGCCCCCATCGCCCGTGCCTCCGTCGCTCGCGTCATCGCCCGCGTCGGGCGCGACGTCGAGGACGACGCCCTCGGACCTTTCCGCGCTATCTTCGTGAACGCGATGCGCTCTCTGCAGGAACGACTGGCGCACGTCGCGCAGGTCGGTACGGTCTCCTGGCTCGGCCTGCGGCCAGAGCACGACGCGCCGATGCAGGTGGTCGAGGTCGCCCGCGGCATCGCCGAGCACGGCCTCGAGGGCGACGTCGCGGCGCGCGGCCGCGCCGGCGGCAAGCGTCAGATCACGCTCATCCAGGCGGAGCACCTCCCCGTCATCGCCTCGCTGATGAGCGGCGCCGAGGTGACGCCCGAGCGCACGCGGCGCAACGTCGTCGTCTCGGGCATCAACCTGCTCGCGCTGGTGCGGCTCCGCTTCGCCGTTGGTGACGAGGTGATCCTCGTCGGCACCGGCGCGTGCGCGCCCTGCTCCAAGATGGACACCGTGATCGCCGAAGGCGCGTTCCAGGCGATGCGCGGCCACGGCGGCATCACCGCGAGGGTCGAGCGCGGCGGCACCATCCGCGTGGGGGATCGCGTCGAGGTCCTGCCGCCAGCCTGACGCCGCGCCGCGCTCAATCGTCGCCGTCGTCCTTCACGAAGCGCTGCTCCGGCTCGCGCCAGCACGCCCGCGTTGACGGGGCGCCCGCCTAGTTGAGGCCACTCGTCAGCGCGACGTGGGGATCTCGAGCGTCCACGTCCACGGGGACGACGGGCCGAGCGGGTCTGGCCCTGCGTCGCGCGCGGCGACGTAGGTGAGACCGGTATCCTGCCTCTCGCTGACCTCGGCAGACCCGTACGAAAGGTGTGACTCGACGCCTTGCCTATCTTCTCCCGCCGCTGCTCATCGCATGCGGCTGCTCCCCGCGCTCGACCTGGTCGGGCTCGCGAGCTTCCTCGGCGCGCCGAGCCAGAGCCAGGCCGTGCGTCAGCTCCGCGCGGCCATGGCCGCGGACGAGGCGCGCCGCAAGCGCCAGGCGCTAGGAACCGCGCTCGAGCTGCTCGGAGCGAGCGTGATCGCCCGCCCCTTGCCCGCCCACTGCGTGGGCTCGTGGCCATAGAAGACACGCAGCGCCGGGAACGCCTGAGATGGCGAACGAGAGCGGCGAGGGGCATGACGGGCTCCGATCCTGGGTGATGTTAGCCATCGCTAACTCCGGGGACGTGACAAAGACGGAGAGGCGAGCCGGGCTCGACTCCCGAGATCACAAGACGATGCGTTCGACGACGAGGTAGAGATTCTCGCGCCAGCGTGCGGCCGGGCCGGGCAGCGTGCCGAAGTACAACGCGCGCGCCCACTGGCCGAAGGTGCCGAGCACGGCGGCCGTCGCGAGCTCGTTGCTGATCGCGAACACGCCGTCGTCGCGCACCGCGCGGACGAGCGCCCGCACCTGACCGACGAGGCTGAGCCCCACCAGCCTGCGCTGCGACGCCGGCCACAGCTCCTGGAGGTGCTCGTTGACGAAGAGCACCGACTCGGGCGCCTCGGTGGAGAGGGCCACGGAGACGTCGACCAGCGCCCGCAGCTTGCCGCGAGCGGAGCGCGCCTGCTCGATCGCGCTCGCCGTGCGCGTCGTCACCCAGCGGTAGGACGCCTCGAAGAGATG
>JAYTBL010000886.1:0-2910 GCA_043736975.1 Polyangiaceae bacterium | reverse complement strand
CGAGGTCACCTCGCGCCCGCTCTCCAGGAAGGATCTCGAGCGCGACGTGAAGATCACCCTCGACATCTTCAATGACGCGTGGAGCGACAACTGGGGCTTCATCCCGCTCTCGAAGAAGGAGGCCGACAAGATGGCCTCCGACCTCAAGCTGTTCTTGGTCCCGGAGATCACGCGCATCGTGACGATCGACGGCGAGCCCGCGGCGGTGGCGCTCGCGCTGCCCAACGTCAACGAGCTCATCCCCGATCTGCACGGGAAGCTCCTTCCGACGGGCTTCGCCAAGCTCCTCTACCGCCTGAAGGTACAGGGCGCGAAGAGCGGCCGCCTGCTCATCCTCGGCATCACGAAGAAGTACCGCCTCCAGCGAAAGTACGCGGGCCTCTCGCTCTTCCTGTACGCCGAGATGAACGACGGCGGCCGCCGCGTGGGCATGACCTGGGGCGAGCTCGGCTGGACCCTCGAGGACAACGCAGCCATCAACACGGGCATCCGCATGATGGGCGCGAAGAAGTACAAGACCTACCGTATCTACTCGAAGGACCTGACCGCCAGCAGCTGACCTTGACGGGCGGGAGGGATCTGGGCAGATGGCAGCCAGCATGAAGGTCCTCGTCACCGGCGGAAGCGGATTTCTGGGTAGCCACGTCGCGGAGCAGCTGGTCGCCGCGGGCCACGAGGTCCGCGCGCTGGTCCGGAAGTCGTCGAACCGGAAGTTCCTCTCCACGCTGAAGGGCCTTGAGCTCGCCGAGGGCAGCGTCGAGGATCGCGCGAGCGTCGAGGCCGCAATGAAGGGCGGGATCGACGCCGTGGTCCACTCCGCCGGTCTCGTGAAGGCGCGGAGCGAGGCCGAGTTCCTCGAGTGCAACACCCAGGGCACCGTCAACCTGCTCGAGGCCGCGATCGAGCACGCGCCCAACCTCCGCCGCTTCGTCCACATCTCGAGCCTCGAGGCCTGTGGACCGTCGCTCGATCGCAAGCCGGTGCCGCTCGAGCAGGAGCAGCCCGTCACCGCCTACGGTCGATCGAAGCTGGCCGCGGAGAAGGAGGTCATCGCGCGCAAGGACAAGCTGCCGGTGGTGGTGCTCCGCCCGGCGCTCATTTACGGACCGCGCGAGGCCGAGGTCTACGAGGCGTTCAAGGCGGTGCTCCGTCGCCAGTACCCGGTCATGGGCGACGGCAGCATGATCGCTTGTTACACGTACGGTCCGGACTGCGCGCGCGCCGCGATCCAGGCGATCGACGCGAACATCCCCAGCGGCAACATCTACTTCGTCGACGACGGCGCCGAGCCGCTCAGCATGACCCGCGCGATGGGCGAGGTCATCCCCGAGGCCCTGGGCGTGAAGCCGCTCTTCCGCATGGGCATCCCGTTTCCGGTGCTGAGCCTGGCCTCGATCGGCGTCGAGGCCTACGGCAAGATCCGCGGCAAGGCCGTGATGCTCACGCGCGAGAAGGTCGCGATGCTGCGGCACCACTGGGTCTGCGACAGCCAGAAGACGCAGGCCGACCTCAACTGGAAGCCCGAGGTCCGCTTCAGCGACGAGGGCGCCCGCCTCACCGCGAAGTGGTACACCGACAACGGCTGGCTGTAAGAGCGCGGTGTTTTTCGCCGATACCGGCGCTGGCTCGTGGGCGGCAGGTAACGCCCCGTGCAGCTCGGGGCTCTCGAGGTCGTAGTCACCATCGAAGAGCAGCTCTCGCAAGCTGCGACGAAGCGGAAGGCGCCCTTTCCACCGCCGTGGTGTCGATGTCACCGATCGAACCGAACGGTAGTCTCGACATCCAAGGTCTCGTCGCCACGCTACGCACTCCTACGAAGTACGATCGCTCCACGGGCTACCTCGGGCTCATTGACGAGCGCGACCGCTCGACGTCGGGGACGCATCAGCAGCCAGCCGCGAGCGCGCTTGAATGACAAGCGGTCGATGTCTGGTCGGCGGGCCGCTCGAGGTCGTGCAAGGCGCCGCCGCACGTTGGACAGGCCCGCGCGTCACGGGTCAGCCGCAGGGCACAGCGCGCGCAGAGGAGAGTCCGGTCCGTCCCCATGCCGATGCCGCGACATCAGCACTACTGCCGGATGAGGCTTCGAGAGTCGTACGGGCCAGACTGGCAGCCCCCTTCCGTCGTTCGCGTCGTAGAAGCGGACGTCACCCAGCTCTCCTCGATCTGATTCGATTCCACGGACGCTCGACACCTTCAGATCGGCGGAGGCTGAGACGTCAGCGTGTGCAGCGTCAGCGTGTCGGCCGCCGCCGTGTACCAGAGCCATAGGTTCTCACCCCCCGTCACGCGGCGGACGAGCACACGCTGCGTCGGCGGGATCATCGCTTCGACGTCGAGCGGGCCGGGGAGGTCGTCGGCTCCGAGGAGCACGTTGATCGTCGCGGCGAGTCGCTTCGCGCGCGGCGTTCCTGCTACGACGCCGACGCGAGAGGCCGCACGGGAGTACGACGCTCTCAGCCGGAGGAGCCGGGGCCGGGGCACTCGCCCTCGCCTGTCTCAAGCCAGCGCACGTAGGCGGCCCCGTCGACGAGCTCGCCAGCCTCGTCACCCGAGACGAGCGCAGCCTCGTCGGGCGGAAGCTCCTCGAGCATCTGCCTACCGCGGTCCTCAGGGGTGGTGGCCTTGAGCTTCGGGCCCATTAGGGCAGTGTAGCGCGCGCCGGGCCGAGGCGCGACAACCGCTATGGCCTGATGATGGCGACCTACCTCAAAGTGCATGAAGAACACGCGCGAAGGGAGGGCGGAGCGATGGGGAGAGTTGTCTATCACCAGGCATCTCATCATGTCGTCGGGGTTCGTCAAGCACCCACTCGATGCGCGATCCCGCCGATGAGCGCGTCGTCGTACCTGACAGCGCCGCGCGATCCGTGAAGGAAGCTCGCTCGCAGTACCGCGTGGTCCCAGAAGA
>JAYTBL010000885.1:0-2916 GCA_043736975.1 Polyangiaceae bacterium | reverse complement strand
GGCGCGGGCGAAGGCCGAGAACATCGGCCGGGCCCGCCTCCTCGGCACCGAGGCCGGGCTCGACGCGGCGGCGTACGGCGCCACGCTGCGCCTCTCGCACACCGCGCTCGCCACCGCGAACCAGGCCGAGTGCCGCGTCGCGCAGGGGGCCTGCGAGCGGCCGGGCTTGCCGGGGCGTCCGACGCACGACTTCGTCGGGGACCTCGCCTACACCGTCGGGCCCCTCCGGGTGCGCTACGGCGTGGACGTGGTCGCGGGCATCCAGAACGACAGCATCGGCAGCATCGTGGTGCCCACCCGCGTCCTCCACTCGGTGGGCGCCCGCCTCGCGGTCCCGGGCGCGCCAGGCCTCTCGCTCGCGCTCGACGTCCGCAACCTGTTCGACCTCCGGGCCGCGCGCTACCCGGTCCTCGGGGGCGGGACCGACCCCTACGCGATCGGTGATCTCTACGACTACCCCATCCCGGGACGCCGCCTCCTCGTGAGCGCGCGCTGGGTCTTTCCCGAGCCGAAGGCCAGTGCTAGCGTCCGCGCTCCGCAATGAGCCAGACCACCTCCGCTCCGCCTCGCCCCAACGCCCCCGACCTCTCCGGCGCCCTCTCCGGCGCCCTCTCCGGCGCCCCCCCCGGCGCCCCCCCCGGCGCCCCTGGCCCGCCCGGCCCGGACAACGCCGCCATCGCGATGCAGGGCGGAGCCGCGATCCTCGCGCCGATCCAGTCGTTCCCCAACGGCGTGCCCGCCAACGCGATGGTCCTCATCCCGCTCGGCCCCAATGGCGCGCCGACCGAGCAGGAGGTCGTCGACGGGCCGGTGAAGATCACCATGGAGCAGGTCTGGAAGCTGCTCGGCTTCAACGGCCCCGCGGTCCAGGTGCAGGACGAATCGGGCCGCCCCATCGCCATCGGCCTCGAGGATCTCCTCTCCGGCCTCGAGAAGCACTGGGTCGACAGCCAGGACGACCTCGATCGCGGGCGCATCTTCGCCCAGGAGCTGATGAAGTATCAGCGCCACGAGAAGGCCGAGCAGGTCCTCTCCAAGGTCGTGGCGCGCGGCGGCGACGGCCAGGACTGGCTCGCGCTCGGCGTCGCGCAGCTCGCGCAGGACAAGCACGACAAGGCCGAGGGCACGCTCAAGGGCGCCCAGAACCTGATGAAGGACAACCCGTACCCGAGCCTCCACCTGGCGAAGCTCGCGCACGCGAAGAAGGACGCGAAGCTCGAGCGCGAGTCGACCGAGCGCGCGATCCAGATCCAGCCCGGCAACGTCGACGCGTGGGCCTACCTCTTCAACTTCATCCGCGAGTCGGAGGACGAGGAGAAGGCGCTCGCCGCCATCGAGGAGCTCGCGCAGGCGCCGGTGAACGCGAAGACCGCCGCGCCCTACGTCGCGCTCCAGGGCTTCTACGCCGGCGAAGAGGCCACGCGCGACAAGGCGATCGCCTACGCGAAGAAGGGCGTCGACCGCTCGCCCAACGATCCCATCCCGCTCATCGTCCTCTCCGCGCTCTACGGCCAGGCCGGCAAGATCGACGAGGTCGTCAAGCTGCTCGCGCCCCAGGAGGCGCTGATGCTGCAAGATGCACGCATCGCCCACAACTACTTCGAGGCGCTCTTCCAGGCGAAGGACATGGCCAAGCTCACGGCCCTCCTCAACAAGCTCGCCACCTCGCCCAACAAGGAAGTGAAGCAGTTCGCGATCGAGCGCTCGCGCGCCATCGCGCAGATGCTCCAGCAGCAGCAGCAGGCCCTCTCGGCGGCGACGCAAGCCAAGTAGAGACCGGAGGGGGGGCGCGGGGCGGTGCTCGTTTCCATGGCCCGCTCTCGAGCTGGAACTACGCAGCGATGGGTGCGAGCACCAGCTCGAGACGGGACTGGATCTTGTGCTTCTTCGAGTAGACCGTCTTGATCGAGATGTTCATCGTGGTGGCGATCTCTTGCGGCTCCATGCCCTCGCCGAAGTAGAGCGCCGCGAAGGTGCGGTCCTTCTCCGAGAACTCCGCGAGTGCAGCCTGGGCGATCGACGCGCGCTCGGCCTCGCTCGTCAGCTCGAACGCATCCGGGGCATCAGCGACCACGTCGACGGCGTCCGAGATGTCCTGCTCGAGCGGACGCCGCTTCAGCGCGCGAAGAAAGTCGTACGCGGCGTTGATAGCGAGGAGCCCGATCCACGACGAGAAGCGGCTGCCGCGCTCCGGGTCGAACGTGCGGAGCTTGTGCATGTCGTTGCCGAGGAGAGAGACGTAGAGGTTCGCGTAGATCTCGCGCACGTCGTCCTGGCTCACGCGGGACGCAAAACGACGCGTCACCTTGGAGATGCAGCGGACGATCAGCCCGTCGTACTTCTTCTGGAACGCGCGCCACGCCGCCGGGTCGTTCGTCACGAGGCCCGCGACGAGCGCTTCGTCGGTCTCGAAGCGATCGGCACGGACGGCGCGAAGGAAGGTGCCGGACTCGGGAGCAGCGTGCGTCATGTCTGGCCCTTCAGCAGGTCTCGTGCCGGCCTCCGAACCGCGGTGCCCCCCGCATTTACCGATGAATCTGGGCCGTAACACCGGGTGGCGCCATCCCCGACCCGGCGTCACAGCGTAACGTTGTGCGTAACATCGCGCGTTCGGCGGCCAAGCCCCCGCTCGTTAGCGACGACTGCCCACGGCATGGACGGCCTCCTACTCCGTCGCTGACTCCTTCTCTGCCTTCATCGCCGCTCCGAGTCGTGCCTTCGCTTCCTCGAGCGCTGCCAGCACGCTCGCGACCGCCGGATCGCCGTCGAAGCACTCCCTCGTGAGCACGAGGACCAGCCGCTCGTCGTTCTCGGCGATCGCGGCCGCCAGCGCACCGATCAGCCGCGGCGCGTAGACGAGCGTGGTCCCGTCCCTGCGCGGAATCGCACCGAAGAGCGCGTCGATCCGCTCGCTCT
>JAYTBL010000884.1:0-2916 GCA_043736975.1 Polyangiaceae bacterium | reverse complement strand
CGCGGCGCCTGGGCGGCGAAGATCTGCTGGTCGTCGCGCCAGGTCGTGTTCTCGTTGCGCAGGCGGCGCGTGCGATCGAGATCGAGCGTGACGCTGGTGAAGCCCTCGCGGTAGCGCGGGGACTCGCAGAGTATGCGTCCGTTCTGGGCGACGAAGCCGCCGCCGTCGAAGATGAGGCCGTCGTTGCCGCCCACCAGGTTCGCGTAGGCCACCACGCACTGGTTGTCGGAGGAGCGCGTGGCGATCATCTCGCGGCGCGTGCTGACGATGCCGAGGCGGTAGGGCGAGGCCGAGAGGTTGAGGAACACCTCGGCGCCGGCGTAGGAGCGGCGGCGCATCGGTCCGTCGGGCGACCAGAGATCTTCGCAGACGTCGAGCGCCACGGTCCCGAAGTCGAAGTCGAACACCAGATCACCGAACGGCACGCCGTGGATCTCGTCGACCAGGCCCGGTCCGCCGCGCGCGAACACGCGGGCCTCGTAGAAGACGTTGTAGGTGGGCAGCTTCTCCTTGGGCACGATTCCCAGGATCTGGCCGCCGTGCACGAGCGCCGCCGCATTGTAGAGGTGCGAGCCGCGCGACACCGTGAGCCCGATGGTGAAGATCGCCTCCTCGGTCGCGGTCTCCTTCGCGAAGCGCTCGAGCTCGATCCACTGCGCATCGACGAACGCGCGCCACTGCACGAGGTCCTCGGGCGTGTAGCCGGCGATGAGCTGCTCGTCGAGGACCACGATGGTCGCGCCATCGGCCGCGGCCTTGCGGCCGACCTCGAGCGCGCGATCGACGTTCGACCGCACGGCGCCGACCGTGGTGTTGACGCTCGCGATGGCGATGCGGATGAGCCTCATGCGCGTGTCCCGTCTCCTCTTTCTTCTTCCCGTTCGTGTTCGCGTGGAACGTAGGCCCTAGCCAGCCTCGGCGACAAGTCGCTCGATCTCGCGCACCAGCGCGTCGGAGGCGACGAGCGCGCGCTGGCCCGACGCCTCCAGCGCGCGCTGCGACGCCGGCAGCGCCTCCAGCTCCTGCCGCGCGTGCTCCCGGGCCGCCGCCAGATGGGCGACGGCCGACTGCTCGAGCACCGGCGCCGCGCCGCGCCAGACCGGCGAGAGCGCCGCCCGCGCGCCGGCGCCGGGGCTCGGTTCGCTCGCCAGCGCGACCAGATCGTGATCCGTGAAGCGCCAGACCTGCAGCTCGCCGGGCAGCGTGGCCTTGCCCGTGCCGTGGGCGACCTTCATGGTGGTCGCGCCGTAGCCGTTGACCACGAGCTTCGCCACCGCGCCGACGCCCACCGGCGCGTCGGGCGAGCACACGATGTTCTCGCCTACGCCGAAGCCGTCCACCAGCTCGCGCAGCTCGGCGATGCGGTGCTCGTCGAGGCCGTCGGACACGTAGATCTTCGTCGAGGGCGAGCCGAGCTCCGCGAGCAGCGCCCGGGCGCGCCCGATCGACCTCGGGTTCACGTTGGAGTCGATGCGGATCGCACCGAGCGTGTCGTTGGGGCACGCCTCGACGGCATGACGGATCCCGCGCTCGGTATCGTAGGTATCGACCAGCATCGTGGTGGGGAGGCCGCGGAACGTACGAGCGTAGGCCTCGAAGAACGCGCGCTCGGTCTCCCCGCGCGAGCGGCCGGGCTGTTCGGCGGCCTGGATCGCGAAGTGGTCCATGGTGCCGGTGGTGGTGATGCCCCAGCGCGCGAACGCGGCCACGTTCGACGTCGCGTGGATTCCCGCGACCCACGCCGCCCAGGTCGCGTCCAGCGCCGCGGCGGGATGGGTGCGCCGCTGACCGAACTCCATCACGCTGCGCGTGCCGGCAGCGATCACCGCTCGCGCCGCCTTCGACGCCACCATCGACATGTGGTTCACGAACCCGAGCCACGGCGTCTCCAGCAGCTTCGCGCGCACGAGATCGGTTCGCACCTGGAGCAGCGGCGTGTAGATCGTGAGCGGCGCGCCCGCGACCAGCAGCGGCGAGCCGTCGCTACGCGCCGCCGGGCCCGCGAAGGCGAGCGAGCCCTCCGGCATCGCGTCGATGCTCCCCCGGAAGCCGCGCAGCGCGCGCAGCCGCGCCACCACCTCGGGGCGCGCCCGCAGCGCGGGGCCGATCGCCGCGTGGTGCTGGAGCGTCTCGAGCTCCCCCTCGTCGAGCGACATCTGCGCGGCGTGCTCCAGGATGCGCCGCAGCCCGGAGAACATGACGAAGCCGCGGTTCTTCGGCATGCGCCGGAAGAAGAACGCCATGCTCACCTCGTGGTCGAGGCGGCCCTCGTCGGCGTGGGTGAGGAGCGTCGTGAGCTGGTAAGCGTCGATGCCGAGCGTCGGGAGCGTCATGCCTGCACCACCATCCTATGCGGGAAAGATGGGGCGGCCATATAAAGTGTCAAGTGCTCTATTGGCGTTACCGGGCGTAGGCGGCCACGAGCCCGCGGAACACGCCCACGTGGCCGCGTACGCTGGTGTCGATGTCGCGTCCGTAGCCGCCGCCCAGGGTCACCACCAGCGGCACGCCCAGGCGCTTCGCGAGCGCGAACACCAGCGCATCGCGCGTGGCGAGCCCCTCGTGCGTGAGCGCCATGCGCCCCAGCCGATCGCCGCGCAGCGCGTCGACGCCCGATTGGTAGAACAGGATGTCGGGGCGATGCGCCGCCACCTGCTCCAGCGCGACGGGGAGCGCGGCGAGGTACTGCGCGTCCTCGCAGCCGTCGGGCAGCCCGACGTCGAGCGAGCTCGTCTCCTTCTGGAACGGATAGTTCTTCGCGCCGTGCAGGCTGAGCGTGAACACCGCGGGGTCGCCGGCGAAGATCGCCGCGGTGCCGTTGCCCTGGTGCACGTCGAGGTCGACGATGGCGGCGCGCGCGAGGCCATGGTCCCGGCGCGCCACCATCACCGCCACCGCGATGTCGTTGAACACGCA
>JAYTBL010000883.1:0-2918 GCA_043736975.1 Polyangiaceae bacterium | reverse complement strand
CGCGCGGCGACGCCTACGCCGCGGTCGGCGACATGACGCGCGCCGAGCAGTACTTCGCGGCCGCGCTGCGCTCCGGCGGCGAGCCGGCCCGCCTGGTGCGCCGGCTGATCGCGGTCTGCGCCGCGGACAGCCGCTACCCCGTGGCCCTCGAGTATGCCGACGACTACCTGCGCAAGCATCCCTCCGATGTCGACGTGCGCTTCGCGGCGGCCACGCTGCGGGTGGCGGTCGGCGACGAGCCGCGGGCGCGCCAGGAGCTGGCCACCGTCCTCGCCGCCAGGCCGGGCTTCGGCGACGCCCACTACACGCTCGCGCTCCTCGAGAAGGGTAACGGCGACCCGCTAGCCGCCGACGTGCAGTTTCGCGCCTACCTGGCGAACTCACCGAACGGCGAGCACGGCGAGGTCGCGCGCGAGAACCTCCTGAGGGCTGTGCCGTGATCCCCACCAAGATCTTCGAGAAGACGCTCCTCTCCTTCTTCGCCCCCATCCGCCCCTATCTCGATGACCCCACGGTCAGCGAGATCATGATCAACGGACCAGACCAGATCTACGTCGAGCGCGCGGGCATCCTCACGCTGGTCGATGCGCGCTTCGACGGAAAGGAGGCGCTGACCGCGGCGATCCGCAACCTCTCGCAGTACGTCGGCAAGCCGGTGAGCGCGGCGCGGCCCATCCTCGAGGGTCGCATGCCCGACGGCTCGCGCGTCGAGGCCATCCTGCCGCCGATCGCGCCCGACGGTCCCCACGTGTCGATCCGCCGCTTCTTCAAGGAGGCGCTCACCGTGGAGCGGCTCGTCGGCTTCGATTCGCTCACCCGCAGCGCCGCCGACGCGCTCCAGGCCTTCGTGGTGGCCAAGTGCAACATCCTGGTCGCGGGCGGCACCGGCAGCGGCAAGACCTCGATGCTCAACGCGCTCTCGGGCTTCATTCCCGACGGCGAGCGCGTGGTGGTGATCGAAGACTCGCGCGAGGTGCAGTTCCAGAAGCCGCACGTCGTGCAGCTCGAGGCCCGACCGGCGGACGCCAAGGGCGAGGGCGCGATCACCATCCGTGACATCTTCCGGGCGACCCTGCGCATGCGACCGGATCGAGTGGTGGTCGGCGAGATCCGCGGCGGCGAGGCGCTCGACATCGTCCAGGCGATGACCAGCGGACACGGCGGCTGCATGGGCACGCTCCACGCGACCTACCCGCGCGACACCCTCACGCGTATGGAGACCATGGCCATGATGAGCGACGTGGACATGCCGCTCGCCGCCATGCGCGCCCAGATCGGCTCGGGTATCCAGATCATCGTCCAGGTCGCGCGGCTCCAGGATGGCAGTCGCAAGGTCACCCACGTGACCGAAGTCCTGGGATTCGATATCGCACGCCAGGCCTACACGCTGCAGGATCTCTTCGTACGTCGGTATTCGGGAATGACGAGTGACAACCAGATTCGAAGTCGCCTCGTCGCCACCGGCGTCCTGCCCGCCTGCAAGCCGCAGCTCGACGAGCACGGCGTCGGTCTACCCGAGGAGATGATGCGCGCCGCCGCGGGCGCCGCCAAGGAGGTGTGTGATGCTGCCCAGTGAACCGAAGGACGTCGTGCTCCGCCTGCTGGATGGCCGGAGCGAGCGACGAGAGATGGTCCTGCGCGGCGGCAGGGAGCGGCCGCCGTTCGCAGTTGGCCAGGAGAGCGCGTGGCGCATCGAGGCCGGGCACGTCGCCGCGGCCCACGTCATGCTCGCGTTCAACGGCGCTGCGCTCTACGTGTGCGCTCTCCCCGGCGAGAAGGCGATGCTCGACGGCGAGCCGCTCGGCACGCGATGGGTCGAGGCGGCGGTGCCGAGCGTGCTTCGCTTCGGGAGCGCGCGGCTCAGCATCGGAGGGCGAGCGGGGCCCGAGGAGGAGACCCAGCTCCCGGCGCCGCGCCACGCGCGGGACGAGGAGGTGACGTGCTTCGACGAGGCGCGGCTCCGCGAAGCGCTCGCGGCATCGATCCTCAACGGCGAGATCACCTGCATCGCCGAGGTGGAGATCCCGGCCGCGGCGCGGAGGCCGCTCCCGGTCACCGGCGCGCGGCCCGTGCTCCCCGACAGCGCGCGCACGCTCGCCGCGCCGCCCGCCGCGGAGATCCCGGAGGAGCGGCCCCGCGAGGACAGCGAGGGCGAGGCGGCGACATCCAGCATGCCGCCGACGATCCCGAGCGACGGCCTTCTGGCCGTGGCCCCGCCCCTGCCCCCACCCCTCCCCCCACCCCCGCCGTCGTTCTCCTTCGGGCGGACGTTCGCCGCGGTGCGCGCCGAGCCCGCGCTGGCGCGCCCCTCGTCCCCCACGATCGCGATACCGCTCGAGCCCGCAGCGCGCGGGCGCGCGGGGGACTCGCTGGCAGCGATCGAGAGCTCAGTGGTCGAGAGCAGCGCTCTCGCGGTCTCCGGGGAGAACACCGCGGGGCCGCTGCCTGCCGCCGCGCCGGGCCCTTGGGGGCGCGTGCTCGAGGCGTGGCAGCGCGCGTCGCGGCCGCAGCGGGCGCTCGCGATCCTGATGGGGCCAGCCGTGATCGGCGCGCTCCTGAGCCTGCGCTCCGCGCCGGTCGTCCAGCAGGCTGCGCCCAGCGCAGACCTCGATGATGTCGCGGTGGTGGCCCCGGAAGCCGCGCCCATCGCAGCAGCACCGATCCCAGCAGCGCGCGGCGCGGTAGCGACGAGCAAGGCCCCGGCCGGAGCAGCCGGCGCCGCCGCCGCGACGGCCGCGGAACGACCGAAGACGGCGGCCGTCGGCCTGCACGAGACGCGAACGCCGGAGCGGCGCGCGCTCGACACCGTGGCATCGGGTCTCGACAGCGCGGCGGCCGATCAGTACGAGGCGCTCGCCGCCGCGCACCCCACGAGCGTCGCGTTCCGCGAGGCGGCGCGCATCCTGCGCGAGCGAGGC